>NZ_KV820630.1:0-41089 GCF_001815465.1 Porphyromonas sp. HMSC077F02
TTGGGGCTTACACACTTTTTTGGGACAGTATCGACTTGTCCGACCCGTCCGACTTGTCCGACTTGTCCGATAAGTCACCCCATCCGACAAGGCAAAAAAAGAGAGAGGTGAGTGTCGGTGGACACTTACCTCTCTCCTGTGAGTTACACTTAGCTTGTTGCTTGATTACTCTGCAGCCTCGCTCTTACTCTCTTCTGACTCCTGTGCTTGGGTCTCTGGAGCATCGGCACTCTTCTTGCGGCTACGACGGGTACGACGGGTCTTACCTGCAGTTGAAGACTTCTTATCCTGCTTAACGCGGTCTTCATTGAAGTCAACGAACTCGATCAAACACATCATAGCATCATCTCCCTGACGACGACCAATCTTGAGGATACGAAGGTAACCTCCTGGGCGATCGCCAACCTTCTCGCTGATAGGGCCAAATAGCTCTACTACGGAATTGCGATTCTGCAGCTTTTGGAATACTATACGACGTGCGTGCACACTCTCGCCATTCTTTATCGCGGTGGTGATGAGTGGCTCTGCATACACCTTGAGTGCCTTAGCTTTGGCTAGGGTCGTGATGATTCTCTTGTGCTCAATAAGGGAGTTAGCCATATTGGAGAGCATCGCCTGACGGTGAGAAGCTGTACGACCGAGCGGATTGAATTTCTTATTATGTCTCATTATATAATTTTACTCGTTGTCTAGTTTGTACTTCGAAAGGTCCATTCCAAAGGTGAGCCCAAGGTTATCGAGCAATTCATCTACCTCGTTGAGAGACTTCTTACCGAAGTTTCTGAACTTGAGGAGCTCGCTACGACTGTACTTGACGAGGTCACCAAGGGTGAGCACGCCTGCAGCACGTAGGCAATTGAATGCTCTCACTGATAGCTCTACATCCTCTAGCCTATTCTTGAGAAGCTGACGAGTCATTAGGGTATTCTCGTCAAAGTCTTCCTCCTCTTGCTCAGACTCAAGGTCTACTGAGAAATACTCATCGCTGAATAGCTCTAGGTGCTGAATCAGCAGATGAGCAGCATTCTTCAGTGCCTCTTTTGGATGAATGGAGCCATCGGTATCAATCTCAATCAAAAGCTTATCGTAATCGGTCTTCTGACCCACACGTGTATTCTCTACAGCAATCTTTACGTTGAGAATAGGTGTATAGATAGCATCAATAGCAATCTGTAATGGGTCGTCGAAGCTCTCTGCAATATCCGAAGCTGGGATCCAGCCACGACCTTGATCAATGGTCAATTGGATACTGAAGGAAGCTGACTTATCTAACCGACAAATAAGCTGATCCTTATTGAGGACCTCAAAGCTCTTAAGTCCCTCTGAAATCTCTTTCCCTGTAAAGGTATCGCTGCTCTTACCATTGACTTTGATAACAGCAGTCTCGCCAACTTCTCCTGGGGTCACCTGCTTGAGGCGAATCTTCTTGAGGTTCAGGATGATGTTGGTGACGTCCTCTATGACACCTGGTATGGTTGCAAACTCATGCTCTACCCCATCAATCTTGATGCTATTGATGGCAAAGCCCTCAGGGCTGGAGAGCAAAATACGTCGAAGAGCATTACCTATAGTCATGCCATAGCCTGGCTCAAGTGGCTTAAACTCGAACTTGCCATGTGTAGCAGTACCCTCGAGCATAAGCACGTTTTCTGGTTTTTGGAATGCGATTAAAGCCATATCTCTTCTCTAATATTAAAGGTGAAAATGGGACATCATTACTTGGAGTAGAGCTCGACGATGAGCTGCTCCTTGATGGTCTCAGGGATATCAGCACGCTCTGGAATGTGGAGGAAGCGACCAGTCATAGAAGCTCCATCCCACTCGAGCCATGGGTACTGATTGTGTGCAAGTACCTGAACTGCTTCAGATACAATAGCTAGCGACTTGGAGCGCTCGCGGATGCCAATAGTCTGACCCTCAGAAACAGTATATGAAGGGATATCAACTACCTGACCATCTACTACGATGTGTCCATGATTAACAAGCTGACGAGCAGCGTTGCGCGAACGAGCTAGACCTAGACGGAAAACGACATTGTCGAGACGACGCTCTAGAAGCTGAATCAACACCTCACCACGCACACCAGGCATACGAGAAGCACGCTCGTAGAGGTTGCGGAACTGGCGCTCTAGTACGCCATAGGTGTATTTAGCCTTCTGTTTTTCGCGCAGCTGCAACCCATACTCTGAAGTCTTGCTACGGCGAGAATTGCCGTGCTGACCAGCTGGGTAAGTTTTCTTCGATTTGGCATTGCCAAAGATTGGCTCTCCAAACTTGCGATTAATCCTGGCTTTTGGACCTGTATATCTTGCCATTATAAATAGTAATAAAAATAATTAGTAACCATGAAACTAGCTCTGCACAGCTGCGTCGGAAGGTGCAGAAGTGCAACCAATCCATTAGTATGAATGCAGAGAAGCCTCATTCTAATATATAATCTCTCTTGCGTACGACAAAGTGTCGTTGAAACAAGGGAAGTGAAGCAAGCCAATTAAGGCTTACGACGCTTTGGAGGGCGACATCCATTGTGTGGAAGTGGCGTCACATCTACAATCTCCATCACCTCAATACCTGCTCCGTGGATAGTGCGGATAGCACTCTCACGGCCATTACCTGGACCCTTTACATATACGGTCACTTTCCTCAAACCGGCATCATAGGCCACCTTAGCACAGTCTTCTGCTGCCATCTGTGCTGCGTAGGGAGTGTTCTTCTTCGAACTACGGAACCCCATCTTTCCAGCACTAGATTGGGAGATTGCTTGCCCTTGGTTATTGGTAAGGGTAATGATAATGTTATTGAAGGAAGAGTGGATATGTGCCTGTCCAATAGGATCCACCTGTACTTTTCTCTTCTTAGTAGCAGTTTTCTTAGCCATGTTTTCTTCCTAGTCTTACTTAGTAGCTTTCTTCTTATTCGCAACGGTCTTTCTACGTCCTTTGCGAGTACGAGCGTTGTTTTTAGTTGACTGTCCACGTAAGGGCAGACCAATACGGTGACGGATACCACGATAGCAGCCGACATCCATAAGGCGCTTGATATTAAGCTGTGTCTCACTACGGAGATCACCCTCTACCTTATAATTATTCGAGATGATCTCACGAATAGCGGCAGCTTGGTCGTCTGTCCAGTCTTGCACTTTAATGTTTGGGTCTACTCCTGCTTTATCAAGAATAGTAGCAGCAGCACTTCTCCCGATACCATAAATATAGGTAAGGGCGATAGCTCCACGCTTATTCTGGGGCAGGTCGACACCAACAATTCTTATTGCCATATAATACTATAGTTGTTAGTTAAGTGTAACTCTCTTAGTCAATTGACCCGATAAAGATCACACGCCTACACTATCCATCTACACCCTCGAAGGGGTGAGGGGGATTAGTTTTGACGCTGCTTCATCTTGGGGTTCTTCTTGTTAATGATATAAAGACGACCCTTGCGACGGACAATCTTATCATCGGGGGTACGCTTCTTCAAAGATGTTCTAACCTTCATAATCTCTATTTCTTTTGATACCCACTAGTGGCTCACATGCCTCGCACGGGTAGTGTTGTGTGTATAAACTTGAAATAATATGGTCTTCAACCTTGCACAGTTTTACTTGTAGCGGTAAGAGATACGCCCTTTGGATAGATCGTAAGGCGACATTTCTACCTTTACACGGTCTCCAGGAAGAATACGAATATAGTGCATCCGCATCTTACCAGATATATGAGCGGTAATCTGGTGGCCATTGTCGAGCTCCACCTTAAACATAGCGTTGGACAATGCCTCTAGAATTACTCCATCTTGCTCTATTGCTGGTTGTTTAGCCATAAATAAATACCTTTCTTTTAGTGATTAATCAATATCAATATCTTACAGTGCTTAGAATGGAAGGCCACCAAGAGCTTCTTTGATAAATTCGAAGCTACTCATAATCTTGGCCTTGCCATCTACAATAGCGATGCAATGCTCAAAGTGAGCAGAGGGTTTACGGTCCTTGGTGCGGGTAGTCCAACCATCGTCATAAATGACTACGTTTTTACTCCCTAGATTGATCATCGGCTCTATGCAAATGCAAAGCCCTTCTTCAATCTTAGCTCCTGTACCACGCCGGCCATAATTAGGGACATTAGGAGCCTCGTGCATTGAGTGACCAATGCCATGACCAGTGAACTCCCTAACTACAGAGTAGCCACGCTTCTCGCAGTAGGTCTGGACTGCATTGCCGATATCACCGATACGCTTTCCCACTACAGCGGCTTCGATGCCTACATAGAGAGAATCATGGGTAGTACGCAAAAGGCCCTTGACCTCGTCTGAGACTTCTCCTACGGGAAAGGTGAAAGCACTATCCCCTACAAATCCATCTAAGATTGTACCACAATCCACACTGATGATATCCCCCTCTTTGAGCACCGCTGTCTCGGAGGGAATACCATGTACCACATATTCATTGATAGAGGTACAGAGAGAAGCAGGGAAACCAGAATATCCTAAGAAAGCTGGTTTCGCACCATGGTCGCAGATAAATTCGTAAGCTATCTTATCCAACTCCTTAGTGGTCACCCCTGGCTTAATATGCTTTGCTAGCTCGCCATGTGTCATACCTACCAATTGATTGGCACGATAGAGTTTTTCGATCTCCTCTGCTGTCTTTAGGTAAATCTTTCTTCTCTCAAACATATCAGTCCTTATCGCAATTGTTTAAGATATTAATACAGATTTCCCGAGCGACCCTTGATACGTCCTGTCTCAAGTAGTCCATCATAGTGATGCTGTAGTAGGTGACTCTCCACTTGCTGGAGCGTATCCAATACCACACCTACAAGAATGATCAGTGAGGTACCGCCAAAGAATGAACTAAACTGCGCTGAGACGCCAAAGAGACGTGCAAAAGCAGGCAGGATAGCCACAATAGCTAGGAACAACGCGCCTGGAAGAGTAATCTTACTCATCACACTATCCAAGAACTCCTTGGTTGGTTTACCTGGTTTCACACCTGGAATAAATCCATTGGAGCGCTTCAACTCATCAGCCATCTGTGATGGATTGATGGTAACCGCAGTGTAGAAATAGGTAAAGAGGATGATCAGAATAGCGAAAGTGAAATTGTACCAGAAGCTCTGACCCGTAGCAAAGCCTTGCCAAAAAGTAGACTTAGAGGTCATTGCTGGGAACAACGTCACAGGGATAAACATGATAGCCTGAGCAAAGATGATCGGCATCACATTCGCAGCATTCACTTTGAGAGGGATATACTGGCGTGCTCCACCATACATACGGTTACCTACCGTACGCTTGGCATACTGTACTGGCACACGGCGAGTACCCTGAACGAGCATAATCGCACCTGCAATCACCACTAGTAGGATTAAGATCTCGAGGAGGAATAGGAAGATACCACCTGGATTATTAAACCTTAGCACGAACTCCTGAGTAATTGCCATTGGGAAACGAGCTAAAATACCTACAAGGATGATAAAAGAAACTCCATTACCAATACCCTTATCAGTAATACGCTCACCTAGCCAAAGTGCAAACATAGAGCCGGCTGCCATGAAGATGGTGCTTGAAAAGCTAAACCAGAAGCCAGTAGGCATTGAACTACCTGCAGCCATCAGCTGGTGGTTGAGGTTGATCAGATAAACTGGACCCTGAACCAATAGAATGGCGATGGTGAGATAGCGTGTCCACTGATTGATCTTACGGCGACCACTTTCACCTTCTCTCTGCATTTTTTGGATACTAGGCACTACGATAGCCATCAGCTGCATCACAATGGAAGCAGAGATATATGGCATAATACCAAGTGCCATCACCGAAGCGTTACTGAAGGCACCACCTGAAAACATATCAAGAAGTGCCATCACACCACCTCGGGTCTGATCCTTGAGTGCTACTAGGCCAGATGGATCAATCCCTGGCAATACGATATGGGTACCTAGACGATAGATGATAATCAGCCACACCGTAGTGATAATACGCTGTTTGAGATCTTCTATCTTCCAGATATTCCGGAGTGTCTGAACAAATTTCATCGGTACTCTTCTCTATATTTACAGTAACACCAGTTCTGCACCTGCCTTCTCCATTGCCTCTTTGGCACTCTTGGAGGCAGCGTGAACTGTCACTTTCACCTTAGTGGTAAGCTCGCCCATACCGAGTAGCTTAACCTTGTCGTCTTTGTGCACAAGACCTGCAGCTACTAGCTCTGCTTGTCCGATCTCAGTAATACCCTTCTGGGCAAGTACCTCGATAGCACCAAGATTGACAGGAGTATACTCTACTCTATTGGGATTGCGGAATCCAAACTTTGGCAAACGACGCTGAAGTGGCATCTGACCACCCTCAAAGCCAAACTTTGCCTTGTAGCCTGAGCGGCTCTTTGCTCCCTTGTGACCTCTTGTAGAAGTGCCACCCATGCCGCTACCGGGACCGCGACCAATCCTTCTGCGACTTTTTGTAGCCCCATTTGCGGGCTTCAAATTTGATAGGTTCATATCTAATATATATCTTTAATTAGTTGGGTGCTTCTCCCTAAAAGGAGAATCACGCACTAGATTAATCCTTAATTTCCTCAACTAGGTGGTGTACCTTCTTGATATTTCCGAGTACAGCCTCATTTCTAGGAAGCTCAACCACCCTATTAAGTTTCTTAAGTCCAAGAGCATCAAGAGCTGCCTTTTGATCCTTTGGACAACGAATGCGACTTCGCACTTGCTTAATCTTTATAGTCTCCATATTACTATATGTGTACTCTTACTTATCCCTTAAATACTTTCTCTACCGAGATACCACGTATCTTAGCCACCTCGAGTGGATCACGCATCTCACTTAGTGCTTCAATGGTAGCCTTAACAAGGTTATGAGGGTTACTCGACCCCTTGCTCTTTGCTAGCACATCGGTCACTCCAACGCTCTCCAATACGGCACGCATTGCACCACCAGCTACTACTCCAGTACCCTCTGATGCAGGCTTTAGCATCACACGTGCACCGCCAAACTTAGCTGACTGCTCGTGAGGTATAGTCCCTTTGTGTACAGGCACCTTGATAAGGTTTTTCTTGGCGGCCTCTGTAGCCTTCTGAATAGCCACACTCACTTCGCCTGCCTTACCTAGGCCATAGCCGATAATTCCATTTTCATCACCTACCACTACCATAGCAGCAAGTGTAAAGGTACGACCACCCTTTGTCACCTTGGTCACACGGTTAATCGCCACCAATCTCTCCTTTAGTTCGAGACCACTTACAGAGTTAATTCTCTTCATATCTTTACTGTACTTATGGTTGTGTTAGAACTTCAATCCTGCTTTCCTAGCACCCTCTGCCAGCTCCTTGACACGTCCGTGGTAGAGGTAGCCATTACGATCAAAAACGACCGTCTCGATACCTGCTTCTACAGCCTTCTTACCCAAAGCCTCGCCCACCTTCTCGGCCAGCTCCTTCTTTGGTAGCTTATCCTCTAGCATCTTAGAGTCGAATGCTACGAGAGTCTTTCCCTCCACATCGTCAATTACCTGTGCATAGATCTGCTTATTACTTCTAAATACAGTCAGCCTAGGTCTCTCAGCAGTACCGTGTAGGTTTTTACGCACACGTGCCTTGATCTTTAATCTTCTTTCCTTCTTAGTTATCATAGATTACGAATATCCAAAAGTGTGATTACTTAGCTGCTGCAGTCTTACCAGACTTCCTACGGATGTACTCACCGACAAACTTGATACCCTTACCCTTATATGGCTCTGGCTTACGGAATGTACGGATCTTAGCACAAACTTGACCAAGCAGTTGCTTATCGGCCGAAGAAAGTGTTACGAGTGGAGCCTTATTACGCTCCATCTTGGTCTCCACCTTGATCTCTGGTGGCAGTAGCAGGAAGATAGGGTGAGAGTAGCCTACTGATAGCTCAAGTAGCTGTCCCTCATTAGAAGCTCTAAATCCTACACCAATCAACTC
Source organism: Porphyromonas sp. HMSC077F02 (assembly GCF_001815465.1). Classification (NCBI taxonomy): domain Bacteria; kingdom Pseudomonadati; phylum Bacteroidota; class Bacteroidia; order Bacteroidales; family Porphyromonadaceae; genus Porphyromonas; species Porphyromonas sp. HMSC077F02. Next base: position 7,944 of record NZ_KV820630.1, read on the forward strand.
AAGTGTCTTAGTATATCCCTCGGATACACCCACCACCATGTTGTGTACTAGCGAGCGATAAAGTCCGTGCAACGCACTCTCCTCCTTAGTACCATTGGTAGTTGAGAAGTGTAGCACATTCTCCTCTTCCTTGATTTTGATACGTGGATCAACTTTCTGAGAAAGCTCTCCCTTAGGGCCCTTTACTACCACTACATTATCCTTAATAGTGACAGTGACACCGTTAGGGATAGAAATGGGCAAATTTCCAATTCTTGACATAACTTTGTTCCTTTCCTATTAAGATTAATAAATATAGCAGAGCACTTCACCACCGATCTTACGGTCTGCAGCCTCCTTATTGGTCATCACACCTTGGCTAGTAGATAGGATAGCGATACCAAGCCCATTAAGGACTCTAGGCATATCCTGATAGCCTACATAACGACGAAGTCCTGGACGCGATACACGCTCCAGTTTCTTGATTGCATTTTTCTTAGATACTACATCGTACTTAAGAGCAATCTTGATAGTTCCTTGAGGGCCACTCTCATCAAACATGTAATTGAGAATATACCCCTTCTCAAAAAGGATCTTTGTCATCTCCTTTTTGATGTTACTCGCTGGGATTTCCACCACTCTATGCTTTGCCATAATAGCATTGCGCAAGCGAGTTAAATAGTCAGATATTGGATCTGTCATAAAAATAAGTTGTTGAAATTAATCTGAAAATAGAGTGAACCAACACAGCTACCTCAGACAATATTTACATACACTTTTTCACTCTCTTGTGGTATTGCTGTACGTCATAAACTTTTAAGCACCACCACATACCATCAAATTGATGCGAAATAACGCATCAGCTCTGCTCAATCAGAACCGATAGCGATACATCTCTCAACTCTTTGATAGGCACAAAGGTACAAATATCTAGCGATATCTCCAAATAACACTCAATCGCCAGCTCTTCACCCGCTCGTTACGGGAAGATGGCAATCAGTATTAGTGTTGCTAAAATAAGTAGAAGACCCTGCACTGTGATGTTCAAAAATAACTACGCCCGAGTACTTATCAAGACTCAGCGTAGTTATTTTGCACAGCACTTACCCTCCAACACTTGGCAGGTAATCTATGGGTCTCTCTATACTCATTGATAGTTACCAGCTGGCCTTCTTCACCCCTGGGATAAGCCCCTTTGATGCCATCTCGCGAAACTGAATTCTTGAGATTCCAAAAAGTCTCATATATCCCTTTGGTCTACCAGTGATATTGCAGCGGTTGTGAAGTCGCACAGGGCTAGCATTTTTAGGTAGCTTCTGGAGACCTTCGTAGTCGCCCTCAGCCTTTAGCTTAGCACGCTTCTCAGCATACTTCTCCACTAGCTTAGCTCTTTTGCGCTCACGCGCCTTCATTGATTCTTTTGCCATATTGCTCTCTATCCTTCCTTAGTTTTCTTTCTTCTTGAAAGGGATTCCAAACTCCTTTAGGAGTGCAAATCCCTCCTCGTCCGTCTTGGCAGAAGTGACAAAGGTGATATTCATACCCATAATCTTGGTAACACTATCAAGATTAATCTCAGGGAAAATAATTTGCTCTGTCACACCTAGGGTATAGTTACCTCTACCATCTAGGCGGCTCTCTACACCCTTGAAGTCACGAATACGAGGTAGTGCGATACGGATCAGCCTCTCCAGGAACTCATACATCTTCTCTCTCCTCAGCGTTACCATCACACCGATAGGCATACCCTTACGGAGCTTAAAATTAGAGATATCCTTTTTGGAGTAGGTCACTACTGGTTTTTGACCAGTGATCAAGGCTAGCTCACCTTGAGCTATCTCGATCAGCTTCTTATCGCCCGTTGCAGCACCTAGACCTTGATTTACCACGATTTTGGTAAGGGAAGGCACCTGCATCACACTACTGTAGCCAAATTGCTTCATCAGCAGTGGCACAATACGCTCATTATAGTCCTTTTTCAAATTATCTGTAGCCATCTCTCTTTCAGCTATTAGCATTTATTACTTCAGTAGCTCACCAGACTTTTTGGCATAGCGCTCAAGCTTACCATCGTCATTTCTACGACGTCCCACACGAGTAGGAGCCCCAGTCTTAGGATCTACGGGGTTGAGGTTGGAGATATGAATAGATGCCTCTTTGTGCACCATACCACCTTGAGGGTGCTGAGCACTTGGCTTAGTCCTCTTAGTGATCATATTTCGTCCCTCTACGATAGCTCGGTTCTTCTTGGTATCCACCTTCAAAACTCGGCCAGTCTTACCCTTGTCATCACCCGCATTAATAAATACGGTATCGCCCTTCTTTATATGAAATTTTGCCATTGTCTTTCCTTTCTATATTAAAGCACCTCAGGTGCAAGTGAGACAACCTTCATATTCACGGCACGTATCTCACGTGCTACAGGACCAAAGATACGGGTAGCACGGATATCACCAGCAGCATTTAGGAGTACACACGCATTCTCATCGAAACGGATGTACGATCCATCTGGACGTCGGATCTCCTTTTTGGTCCTTACGATCAATGCCTTCGATACTGCCCCCTTCTTCACATCACTACCAGGGATTGCACTCTTTACAGACACCACGATCACATCACCGATCGAAGCATATCTGCGACGAGTACCACCTAGCACGCGAATACAGAGCACCTCTTTAGCACCGCTATTATCAGCTACAGCTAGTCTAGACTCTTGTTGTATCATAATAGATTACTCTACAAATCTGCAATATTATTACTTCGCTCTCTCTACGATCTGGATCACTCTCCAGCGCTTGGTACGGCTTAGTGGTCGAGTCTCCATAATCCTAACGGTGTCCCCTTCGTTGCACTCGTTATTCTCGTCGTGTGCGTGGAATTTCTTGGTCTTATTCACAAACTTTCCGTAGATAGGGTGTTTCTCCTTCCACTTCACAGCTACTGTGACAGACTTATCCATCTTATTACTAGAGACGACGCCTTGTCTTACCTTCCTTAAACTTCTCTTTTCCATCTCTTAGAGCGACTCTTAATCGTTAATACTTCCTTGCTCAACGCTCTTCTCGTTGAGGACGGTACGGAGACGTGCTACCAACTTTCGCTGGTCATTGAGCGATGAAGGCTTATCGAGAGGGGTTACTCTATGCTGGAGCTGCATCCTCTGATACCTTACAGTCTCTGTCTCGATTCTCTCTTTTAGCTCCTGTACCGTGAGGTCTCTTAGTTCATTACTCTTCATACCTAATTACTTATATACAGTACAGAAATTAAAATTCATAGTCACGGCGAACCACAAACTTTGTGGTCACTGGGAGCTTTTGAGCAGCGAGGCGAAGTGCCTCTTTTGCTACCTCATAGCTCACACCCTCTACCTCAAATAGCATACGTCCAGGAGTTACAGGAGCTACGAAGCCCTCAGGGTTACCTTTACCCTTACCCATACGCACCTCTGCTGGCTTAGCAGTGATAGGCTTATCAGGGAAAATACGTACCCACACCTGACCTTGACGTTGCATATATCTAGTCACAGCGATACGTGCCGCCTCTATTTGGCGACCAGTAATCCAGCAAGTCTGTAGCGACTTGATGCCGAAAGAGCCAAACGCAAGCTGATTACCACGCTGGGCATCACCCTTCATACGACCCTTTTGCTGCCTTCTGAACTTGGTCTTTTTTGGTTGTAACATATCTTATGTCTTATCTTCAATTTTATACTTCCTTAGCGTGCAGTAGCTTAGCGCTCATTACGTCCGCCACGATTGCCTCTACGGCGACCACCACGGCCACCACGACCACCATCGCGACGTGGGCGATTGTCACGCTGCTGTGTGAAGTCAGGAGCAAGGTCACGCTTACCGTATACCTCACCGTGGCAGATCCACACTTTTACACCGATGGCACCCACCTTGGTACGTGCCTCCTCAAGAGCATAGTCGATATCTGCACGGAGTGTGTGGAGTGGAGTACGTCCCTCCTTAAACATCTCGCTACGTGCCATCTCAGCTCCATTGAGCCTACCGCTTAGCTGAATCTTAATTCCCTCAGCACCTGAGCGCATAGCATTACCAATGGCCTGCTTTACTGCTCTACGATAGTTCATACGGCCTTCTAGCTGGCGTGCGATATTCTCAGCCACGATCTTGGCGTCTACGTCAGGCCTACGGATCTCAAAAATATTGATCTGCACCTCCTTGTCAGTAAAGCGCTTGAGCTCCTCACGTAGCTTATCCACCTCAGAGCCACCACGGCCGATGATATGGCCTGGGCGTGCTGAGCAGATAGTGATTGTGACTAGTTTGAGTGTACGCTCAATGACTACCCTAGATACACTTGCACGAGAGAGGCGAGCCTCGATATAGGTGCGAAGCTTATAATCCTCTAGGAGAGTGTCGGCGAGATCACTTTTCTTGCCGAACCAATTAGAGTCCCAGCCCCTAATGATTCCTAAGCGATTGCTTATTGGATTTGTCTTTTGTCCCATCTACAAATTATTTGCTTAGAATGTGCTTAAATCTCTTCCGCATTGGGAAGTGTATCTACATAAATCGTCAAGTGGTTGCTTCTCTTACGGATTCTACAACCTCTACCTTGAGCTCTTGGACGGAGGCGCTTTAGCGTCATGCTCTCATCCACATAAATCTTGGAGATATATAGTTCTCCTTCGTCTGCCTGACGGCCATTCTTTTGTTCCCAATTAGAGATGGCGCTACGTAGTAGCTTCTCCATTGGTGTAGCCGCCTGCTTGCTTGAAAATCTAAGTACGCCAAGAGCTTTATTCACCTCCATACCACGTACCATATCCGCTACCAAACGCATCTTACGTGGAGAGGAAGGGATATTGACAAGCCTAGCAAAGTACTGAGTACTGCGTGCCTCTTTGCGTTGCTCAGCGGCTAGCTTCTTCCTTTTACCCATATTAGTTACTATCTAATTTTATTTAATGTCCCGTGGTGGGGTTACTTTCTATTACCACTGTGTCCACGGAAGGTACGAGTAGGTGCAAATTCACCTAGCTTGTGTCCTACCATATTCTCAGTTATAAACACTGGGATAAACTTATTCCCATTGTGTACAGCTATTGTATGCCCTACGAAGTCGGGTGAAATCATTGATGCACGGCTCCATGTCTTGATGACACTTTTCTTGCCACTCTCATTCATCTCAAGTACTCGCTTCTCTAGCTTAAGCTCGATGTAGGGTCCTTTTTTTAGTGAACGACTCATATCTTTATTAGTACATTAAGTTGGTTCAATACTTACCTAAAGCGATTACTTACGCTTCTTCTTACGACCCTCAATGATATACTTAGAGGAGTGCTTCTTAGGTGCACGAGTCTTCAGACCCTTAGCATACAGACCAGTACGGCTACGTGGGTGACCACCCGACGCACGACCTTCACCACCACCCATTGGGTGATCTACTGGGTTCATCGCTACACCACGAACGCGTGGACGGCGACCCATCCAGCGAGTACGTCCAGCCTTACCACTTCTCTCTAGGGCGTGGTCAGAGTTGCCCACACTACCTACAGTAGCTTTACAAGCTGCGAGGATACGGCGTACCTCACCACTAGGCATCTTGATCACCACATAGGTCCCCTCACGAGAGGTGAGCTGAGCAAATGAGCCTGCACTACGCACCATCTTAGCACCTTGGCCAGGACGAAGCTCAATATTGTGGATCACAGTACCTACAGGGATCTTGCCTAGAGGAAGGGCATTACCCACCTCTGGAGCTGCATCCTCTCCGGACAGTACAGTCCTTCCTACCTCTAGCCCATCAGGAGCTAGGATATAAGCCTTCTCACCATCAGCGTAGTAAAGAAGTGCGATACGAGCTGATCTATTTGGATCGTACTCGATAGCTTTTACTGTCGCAGGAATACCATCTTTCCTTCTCTTGAAATCGATGATACGGTACTGCTTCTTGTGACCGCCACCGATATAGCGCATCGTCATCTTACCGGTATTGTTACGCCCACCGGTTTTTTTCTTCGATGCGATTAGAGACTTCTCCGGTGTACTTTTAGTGACTTTATCAAATGCACCGATAATCTTATGTCTTTGCCCAGGCGTAGTGGGCTTTAATTTACGTATTCCCATTTCTTATCAAATGTTACTAAAGAAGTCTATCACTTGACCCTCTTTAAGTGTTACGATTGCCTTTTTGAACGCAGGCTTTTTCCCTACGATAAGACCACCCTTGGTATATCGCTGCATGCGCTTTCCATCATAGTTGATGGTGTTGACGCTTACCACGTCTACGTCGTACATCTTCTCTACAGCCTCCTTGATAGCGGTCTTATTTGCATTACGAGCCACTTTGAAGCCATAGCGATTGGGCATCTGTTCGGTGATGTCCGTCAACTTTTCAGTAATAATAGGTTGTAATAAAATACCTCTCATACTATTTATTTATCTCTCTAAAGTGTCCCGTTACTTCTTTGCTAGTAGGTCAGTCAGCATGGTGAGTGCACTCTCAGTCAATACGAGTTGCTTAGCATCAAGTAGATTGTAAGTGCTCACGTCCTCTGCTTGCATCACATTTACAGTAGGGATATTACGTGCTGATAGTAGGAGGGTATTATCGATCCCACCTAGTAGCACTAGGCTCTTTTGTCCATCAATCTTGAGTGCTTTAAGTACCGATGCAAATTGCTTGGTCTTAGGAGCATCAAAAGAGAAATCCTCTACCACTGTAATCTCATTGGCACTTGCCTTGCGGCTTAGTGCAGAGATACGAGCCAGTTGCTTTACCTTTTTATTTACCTTTTGTTCATAGTCACGTGGACGTGGGCCAAATACTGTACCACCGCCTCTTAGTAGAGGGCTCTTAATACTACCTCTACGTGCTCCACCTGTACCTTTTTGGCGGAAGAGCTTGCGGGTACTGAAGGCCACTTCAGCACGCTCCTTAGTCTTGTGAGTACCTTGTCTCTTATTAGCTAAGTAGCGCTTCACGTCTAGATAAATGACATGATCATTAGGCTCAACTCCAAATACAGAAGCATCTAGAGTTACCTTACGTCCGGTCTCCTGACCGTTGATGTTCAATACATTTAATTCCATATCGCTTAGATATTTACTAATAAGATGGTACCTTTTGCTCCTGGCACACTACCCTTTACCACAAGGGCATTTTGCTCTGGGAGCACTTTAATCACACGTAGGTTCTCAATGGTCACACGGCGGTTACCATCTTGACCTGCCATCCTCATACCCTTCACTACCTTAGAGGGTGTAGCACACGCTCCGATAGATCCAGGTGCTCTGAGCCTATTCTTTTGACCGTGGGTTGTCTGGCCCACACCGCCAAAGTTGTGGCGCTTAACAACACCCTGAAATCCTTTACCCTTAGAGGTACCGATAACATCGACATAAGCGACGTCATTGAAGATTTCGGCATTGATTACATCACCCAACTTGTACTCCTTGTCAAAATTATTGAACTCGGCCAAGTGTCTCTTGGGGGTTACTCCAGCCTTAGCGAAGTGGCCTTGCTCAGCCTTATTGGTGTGCTTCTCCTTTTTATCCTCGAAGCCCAATTGGATTGCCTCATAGCCATCCACCTCACTAGTCTTTACCTGAGTTACCACACAAGGACCTACTTCGATAACAGTGCATGGGATATTCTTCCCCTCGGCACTGAATACGGATGTCATTCCGACTTTTTTTCCTATTAATCCTGGCATTTCAGTCTCAACTTATTGGTTTGGTTTACAATATAACTTTTATCTCTTGTAAGACAGACCTCTCTATAATTAGATATCTGTCTTGATCTCAATCTCCACACCACTTGGGAGTACCAAGCGAGCCAAAGCATCTACTGTATTGGTACCTGCATTGACAATGTCGATGAGGCGCTTGTAGGTAGAAAGCTGGAATTGCTCACGGCTCTTCTTATTCACGAAAGTAGAGCGGTTTACGGTGAAGATACGCTTACGAGTAGGCAATGGAATAGGTCCACGCACAGTCACTCCCGTAGGCTCTACTGCCTTGACAATCTGCTCGGCCGACTTATCAACCAATGTATGGTCGTAAGACTTAATCTTGATTCTAATGACTTGATTCATATGCTTGCAATGATTCTCTTTATTATCTATTACTTAAGGAGCTCTACGTGTCCATCTACCTCCTCTAGTACGGCCTTGGCATTAGAGGTCGACATCTCCTCAAAGTGGCTAAAGGTCATAGTACTTGTCGCACGACCACTCGTAATGGTACGGAGGGCAGTCACATAGCCAAACATCTCAGCAAGTGGGGTCTTGGCCTTTACGATACGGGCACCATTGCGGTGAGTCTCCATACCCTCTACCTGACCACGACGCTTATTGAGGTCACCAATCACATCACCCATGCTCTCCTCAGGGGTTACCACCTCTACCTTCATAATAGGCTCGAGAAGCACTGGATGTGCCTTGGCGCAACCATTCTTAAAGGCTTGGATAGCACACACCTCAAACGAAAGCTGGTCAGAGTCCACTGGGTGGAAAGAGCCGTCAAGCAAGGTCACCTTTAGTCCATCCATAGGATAGCCTGCAAGCACACCATTCTTCATAGCACGCTCAAAACCCTTCTGCACGCTTGGAATATACTCACGTGGAATATTACCACCCTTCACCTCGTCGATAAACTGTAGGTCACCCTCAAAGTCCTTATCCTTAGGCTCTAGGCGTACGATGATATCGGCGAACTTACCGCGACCACCAGTCTGGCGCTTGTACACCTCACGAAGCTCAACAGCCTCAGAGATCGCCTCCTTGTAGCTAACTTGTGGACGGCCTTGATTACACTCTACCTTGAACTCACGCTTCAGACGGTCGATAATAATCTCAAGGTGTAGCTCACCCATACCGCTAATCACGGTTTGGCCAGTCTCCTCATTAGTCTTCACGGTAAAGGTTGGATCCTCCTCAGCCAGCTTAGCCAGCCCGATTCCGAGCTTATCCATATCCTTCTGAGTCTTAGGCTCCACTGCGATACCAATCACTGGATCTGGGAAGTCCATACTCTCAAGTGTAATAGGGTGCTCCTCATCACAAAGGGTATCACCTGTGCGGATATCCTTAAAGCCGACACCGGCTCCGATATCACCCACATTAATAAGCTCCATAGGATTTTGCTTATTTGAGTGCATCTGGAATAGTCGGCTGATACGCTCCTTCTTCTCGCTACGGCTATTATATACGTAGCTACCTGCCTCTAGCTTACCAGAGTAAACACGGAAGAAGCAGAGACGACCTACATAAGGGTCGGTAGCGATCTTAAAGGCAAGCGCACAAAGTGGCTCATCCTCATCTACCTGACGCACAATCACCTTCTCAGGATCACGTGGGTCGGTACCCTCTATTGTAGGAGTATCTAGTGGGCTAGGAAGGTAAGCGCACACACAGTCAAGCAATGGCTGTACACCCTTATTCTTAAATGAAGTACCACAGATCACTGGATTGATCTCCATAGAAATGGTACCCTTACGGATTGCCGCACGAATCTCATCCTCAGTGATAGTGGATGGATCGTCAAAGTACTTCTCCATAAGTGCCTCATCTACCTCAGCAAGGCTCTCCAGCATCTTCTCACGCCACTCCTCGGCATCTGCCTTTACATCCTCAGGGATTTCCATGGTATCATAGTGTGACCCCATTTCCTCATCGTGCCATACAAGAGCCTTCATCGTTACGAGATCCACAACTCCCTTGAAAGTCTCCTCAGCACCGATTGGCACCTGAATTGGCACAGCATGTGCACCAAGCATATCTTTGAGCTGACGTACTACCTCATAGAAGTTAGCACCGCTACGGTCCATCTTATTGACATAAGCGATTCTAGGCACCTTGTACTTATCTGCCTGACGCCATACGGTCTCACTCTGTGGCTGTACACCACTCACTGCACAGAAAGCAGCTACAGTACCATCGAGTACACGTAGTGAGCGCTCCACCTCCACGGTAAAGTCCACGTGTCCGGGAGTGTCAATAAGGTTGATCTTATATTTTTCGTTATGATAGTTCCAGAAAGCAGTGGTTGCAGCACTGGTAATAGTAATACCACGCTCCTGCTCCTGTGCCATCCAGTCCATAGTTGCTGCACCGTCGTGTACCTCACCGATCTTGTGAGTAAGACCAGTATAGAATAGGATACGCTCCGATGTAGTAGTTTTACCGGCATCAATATGCGCCATGATACCGATATTTCTTGTACGCTCTAAATGTGTCTTATTAGCCATCTCTTGTTGTTTCCTTTCTATTCTTTAGAATCTAAAGTGAGCAAATGCACGGTTAGCCTCAGCCATACGGTGCATATCCTCCTTACGCTTAAAGGCACCACCCTGCTGGTTGTAAGCGTCCATGATCTCAGCGGATAGCTTATCAGCCATCGTCTTACCGCCACGCTTGCGAGCGAATAGGATCATATTTTTCATTGAGATAGACTCCTTGCGCTCAGGTCTGATCTCAGTAGGCACCTGGAAGTTGGCACCACCAATTCTACGAGTCTTCACCTCCACCTGTGGAGTGATGTTCTCGAGAGCGGTCTTCCAGATCTCTAGAGGAGTCTTCTCCTCATTAGCCATTTTATTCTTTACGATCTCTAGTGCACCGTAAAAGATCTCAAAGGATAGATTCTTCTTACCATCATACATCATGTGGTTGACGAATCTAGTCACAGCGACATCATTGTACACTGGATCTGGCAATAGTTGCCTCTTCTTTGGCTTCGCTTTTCTCATATTATGCTACAAAAAAAGTATCATTGTCTTGCAGTCCTTACCGTAGTACCAGCCACAGCCATTCCTCTGCTTACTTACTAGTACCGCCTTTGTAAGGCGCCAAGACCAAATCAGTATTTGTTTTGATTGCACTTACGGTCTTCACCGTAAGCTTGAAAATAGACAACCCACACTTCGTTATCTTTCCCCCTTAGTCTTTATCTTAAGACCACTTCTAGGGAGCATCCACCTCACTTGTGAGCTCTCCTCTCTTACGCATCTTCTCCTTTGCCTAGCTAGTCTTCCGACCCACTCCGCCTAGCCATCTTGGCTTGTCTTACCTACACTGTATATAATGTGTAAGCTCAACCTTGGCGACACCCAACCAAAATATTGATCATTGGGCTAGCTCCGGATACTATAGTGACACCCTGCTACACTTAGGTAGCCCTGGCTCTCAGCAGAGATTCCACCGTTTCAGACCGATGGACACCTCGTCACCATCTCATAAAGTCAATGTCTTTTTGTATTCCCTCTTCTTCTCATTTGGCGGTAACACCACTGTGCTACTACGAGGGCTCTCTTTGCACCCAGCTAAAACTAGCTATCGCTTGAATTACTTCTTAGGGCGCTTTACACCATACTTACTACGGCGTTGTGTACGACCATTCACCCCTGCTGTATCTAGTGCACCACGCACGATGTGATAACGCACACCTGGAAGGTCTTTCACACGACCACCACGCACTAGTACGATAGAGTGCTCCTGAAGGTTATGACCCTCACCTGGGATGTAGGAGTTCACCTCCTTACCATTGGTGAGACGCACACGAGCCACCTTACGCATAGCTGAATTAGGCTTCTTAGGCGTAGTAGTGTACACACGTACACACACGCCCCGACGCTGTGGACAGCTATCCAAAGCTGGGCTCTTCCCTTTCTCCTCAATTGTCGCACGTCCCTTACGGACCAATTGTTGAATCGTTGGCATCTTATCCTATCTTATTAAACAAATTATCTACCTCTATAGCAGACTCTCACCCACTATGAGCGAGGTATACCATATCGGTGGGCAAAGGTACGATAAAATTTGATAACTACCAAGTAAATAGCCGATTAAATCTATCCACAGATTGAATTACTAGTGCAATTTACTGATTATTTTCCAATCAATTACCATTCGTCTCCTTCGGGTCGGGCATCTCATCTAGGATAAATATGTACCTCTTAGCAACACCAAAAAACTTCTATGCTAGTAGGGTGAAAGTGGAGATGCAACTAAGCAATCGGCGAGATGCAACTAACCATTTGCCGAGTTGCATCTCGCCGATTGCTTAGTTGCATCTCGGTTAAGGCATTTATATAGCATTGTATTTCAGAAGGTTGCGAAGGGCACTTTTTCAACCCTCTATTAACCAAGTTTTCGGCTCACTTCCAAGAAGGGGATTGAAAATCTTTGTACCTTTGAGATTGACACAAGAGGAGAGGTGTAATTCCTTACTGGTGGTATAGTCCACAACTCCCCGAGTGGGACTGATATGGCGAAATTCCATAACCGACGGTGATAGTCCGGATCGTATTCGAATCAAGATGCCACTGACCTATTTGAGGCTTAGGCTCTATAGTATTGGCCCATCTGCTTTTGTGTACCATAGATCCTCGCAAATTTACAATCTAATATAGTAACACAAAAAAAGAAATGGAACAACCCAACACAATTTCTCCAGCAATTGAGGCACGCATCCATGCGGTTGTAAAAGCTCATAATTGGAGCCTTTGCAGAGGAAAAAAATCAAATAGCAAGGCGATTTTCCAAGCTAGACAAGACGAAAATCAGCAAAAAGTCAATCTAAAACGTCTAAACTAAAATGTGCAACAGTCGCAAAAATTATTTCATACTAATTAAGGTTGTTATAACCTTGATTCTAACATATTCTGCATTTATGATACTGTTCATGTCGATTTTTGACTTACTCTCTATGTCGACATCTGTGAGTTTAATAACCTTCATTATCGAACAGATTATTCCTAATATTTCAGCTGTAATTGCACTTATTTTTCTTGTTAGGTATCTTTGGATTACAGATAAGAACTCTAATCTTTCTGAAAAAAATTCTATTGAAAGGAACAATCACTAATGATGACCACAGACATAAAGACAGCACAGTCGGAGAGCGCAAGCTAATATGGAACGAGGAAAACCGACTGCTGGCAGAGGAGGACAACGTTTTCGTCTCTAGAGACTGTTGCACGAAGGCGATCAAAACCCACGACCTCTTGTGGGTCGGACAACCCTATCTCTAGGTCTGACCCCTCAGCCGGGGTCAAGGGGGTGGTGAATATGCTCTTGCACACAGGTCGTTCGGGGCTAACGCCCCTCCGACCTGTGCCTATTTAAGAGGGACCTCTGCCGAGGTTCTTACTCCATTATCCTCAACAACTTGTATATGATCATTCGCACAACAGTAATGCGTGATCACTGATTTTCGGCTTACGTCCAAACAGGATATTGAAAATCTTTGTACCTTTGAGATTGATTCAAGAGGAGAGGTGTAATTCCTTACCGGTGGTATAGTCCACAACTCCCTAGCGGGACTGATATGGTGAAATTCCATAACCGACGGTGATAGTCCGGATGGTATTCGAATCAAGATGCCGCTGACCTATTTGAGGCTTCGGCTCTACAGTGTTGGCCCATCTGCTTTTGTGTACCATAGATCCTCGTCAATTTATAATCTAATAGTAACACAAAAAGAAATGGAACAAACCAACACAATTTCTCCAGCAATTGAGGCACGCATCCAAGCGGCCGTAAAAGCTCTTAGGGATGGCCGGGGCATCCTCCTCGTAGATGATGAAAATAGGGAGAATGAGGGCGACATCATCTTTTCCACTGAGCGGCTTACGCCACAAAGCATTGCACTGATGATCCGCGAGTGCAGCGGTATCATCTGCCTATGCCTAAAGCCTAAGAAGTGCCAAGAGCTCAACCTGCCTCAGATGGTACAGCACAACACATGCGTCAATAACACCGCTTTCACCATCTCAATAGAGGCGAAGGAGGGGGTGACGACAGGGGTATCGGCAAAAGACCGCTACGTGACGATCACAACGGCAGCTCGAAAAGGGGCAAAGCCTGAAGACTTGGTACACCCAGGGCATGTATTCCCACTTCGTGCAAGGGAGGGTGGCGTACTAGAGCGCCGAGGACACACGGAGGGGAGTATAGATATCGTCTCTATCGCCGGCCTAGGCGAGACAGCGGTGCTCTGTGAACTAACTAATGAGGATGGTACTATGGCACGCCTACCAGAGATCAAGAAGTTTGGCGCAGCGCACAATATGCCGGTACTCACAATCGAAGATATCGTAGCCTACCGCCAGCACCACCAACGCTAAACCAAACGTTTCGTACCAAGTGGAGAATGCTGCACAAAGGATGAGATGCAACAGTCTCAAGGTAGTCTGAGGCTACTTTGGCACGTCGGTCCAGATGTCTATCTGGCGTTATAGCTGAAAAAATACCCTGCGATAGCATAAGCCATCACAGAGTATTCTATCTATTTATTATTGGATTAGTCTGGGATCACAACTCCTGACTTAGGACCTTTGGTGGTCTCGAGTAGGCGCTGGGATTCGATATCGGCTTTGGAAGCTACCACGATCTTCTCGTACTCACGCAACCCAGTACCTGCAGGGATCAGGTGACCGCAGATTACGTTCTCCTTTAGAGCCTCAAGCTTATCAATCTTACCCTCAATAGCAGCGTTATTCAACACCTTAGGTGTCTCCTGGAAGGAGGCGGCAGACATAAAGCTCTTGGTCTGAAGAGCAGCACGAGTAATACCCTGAAGTACCTGCTTAGTAGTTGCAGGAAGGGCATCGCGTACCTCCATCACCTTCTTATCGTTACGGCGTAGCAAGCTATTCTCCTCACGTAAGTGACGAGCGGTGATGATCTGACCTTCGAAGTAGGTGGTAGACTCACCTGGATCGGTGATCACCTTCTTACCCCAAAGACGATTATTCTCGTCCTGAACGTCGATCTTATCCACCAACTGCTGCTCGAGAAACTTGGTATCTCCAGCATCAATGATCTCTACCTTACGCATCATCTGACGTACAATCACCTCAAAGTGCTTGTCGTTGATCGACACACCTTGCTTACGGTAGACGTCTTGTACTCCATTCACGATGTAGTTTTGCACCGCATTTGGTCCTAATATCTCTAGGATATCGGTTGGAGAAACAGCTCCATCTGATAGTGGTTCGCCAGCACGTACGAAGTCATTCTCCTGCACCAGCAATTGGCGGGTCTGACTCACTAGATACTTGCGCTCCTCGCCAGTACTACTCGTCACTATCACTTCGCGATTACCACGACGCACCTTTCCAAGTGTGATCTCACCATCGATCTCTGCAACCACAGCTGGGTTAGATGGGTTACGTGCCTCGAAGAGCTCTGTTACACGTGGTAGACCACCTGTGATATCGCCCGACTTCACTACGGTACGTGGGATCTTAACCAGTACATCACCGGCCTTTACCTTCTGACCCTGTTGGTTATTGAGGTGGGCACCCACTGGGAGGTTATAAGTCTTGATCACCTCGCCATCCTTGCCAATAATCGACATCGCTGGCGATAGCTTCTTATCCTTACTCTCAATGATGATCCTATCGGTATGACCAGCAGCGATATTGGTATCCGACTGTACACGGAAGGTACTACCCTCTACCACATCCTCATACTGTAGCTTACCGCTCACCTCAGCAACAATCACCGCGTTGAATGGGTCGGTCTCAAAGATGATATCATCTGCCTTCACCTCGGCACCTGGCTCTATAAAGAGTTTTGCACCATAAGGTATATTCTCATTGATAAGCGTCATATGAGTGTGAGGGTCTACAATATGCATCTCGGCCTGACGTCCGACCACCACTTTGAATGGCTTACCCTCTTCATCCTTGGCATCTACCGTACGAAGCTCCTCGATCTCAAGGATACCATCGTACTTAGCCTTGATGAGTCGCTCAATAGTATCGGTACTTGCCACACCACCGGCGTGGAAGGTACGAAGTGTAAGCTGTGTACCTGGCTCTCCGATAGACTGAGCAGCTACCACACCAACTACCTCACCCTTGTGTACCAAGTGGTTGTGGGCTAAGTTGCGTCCATAGCACTTTGCACAAACCCCTTGCTTTGCTTCACAAGTGAGCACAGAGCGGATCTCCACCTCTGTAATTGGCGACTCTTGTATCTTAGAAGCCTTGGCCTCATCAATCTCTTCACCAGCAGCAACAATCAGCTCGCCTGAAATTGGGTGTACTACATCGTGTACTGACACACGACCAAGGATACGCTCATAGAGCGATGCTACTACACTAGAACCCTCCTTGATCTCACGACGCACAATACCACGTAGGGTACCGCAATCCTCTTCGGTGATAATCACATCTTGAGAAACGTCGACGAGACGACGAGTGAGGTATCCAGCATCGGCCGTCTTAAGTGCCGTATCCGAAAGACCCTTACGAGCACCGTGGGTAGAGATAAAGTACTCTAGCACCGAAAGTCCCTCCTTAAAGTTGGAGAGGATAGGGTTCTCCATCGTCTGAGCACCCTCACCACTTCTCTGTGGCTTAGCCATCAGACCACGGATACCACTCAGCTGCTGAATCTGGTTGGCCGAACCACGGGCTCCGGAGTCCATCATCATAAAGATAGAGTTGAAGCCTTGGTCGTCCTCCTTCAGCTCCTTCATCAGGATAGCAGAGAGGTTATTATTCACATTGGTCCAAACGTCGATGATCTGGTTATAACGCTCATTATTGGTAATATTACCCATATTGAAGTCGTCCATAATCTCGGCCACCTCGTCATAACCCTCTTGGATGAGCTCTTCCTTTTGCTCAGGAATGATTACATCAGAAAGGTTGAATGAAAGACCACCCTTAAAGGCCATATAGTACCCGAGGTCTTTGATATCATCGAGGAATTGTGAAGTACGTGAGATACCACAATACTTGATCACCTCACCGATCAGCGTACGAAGACTCTTCTTGCCAATCAGGTCATTGATATACCCAATCTCTTCAGGCACTTTAGAGTTGAAGAGCAGACGACCATACGAGGTCTCAATCATATGCTTAAATGGCTTGCGCTCCTCATCAAGGTCATCCACCACCACTTGAATCTTGGCATGGATGTCGATTTTGCCATTATTGTAGGCAATTCGTGCCTCCTCAGGGGAGTAGAACTTATAGCCCTCACCCTTTACTCCGTCACGAAGCTTGGTGATATAATATAGTCCCAATACCATATCTTGCGAAGGCACGGTAATAGGAGTACCATTGGCAGGGTTCAATATATTGTGTGAGGCAAGCATCAAGAACTGTGCCTCTAGGATCGCATCATTAGAGAGTGGCAAGTGAACGGCCATCTGGTCACCATCGAAGTCGGCGTTAAATGCGGTACAAGCTAGTGGGTGCAGACGAATGGCTTTACCCTCGATTAGCTTTGGCTGGAAAGCCTGAATACCTAGACGGTGAAGTGTAGGAGCACGGTTGAGTAGCACTGGGTGCCCCTTCACTACATTCTCCAAGATATCCCAGATCACTGGCTCACGACGGTCTACAATACGGCGTGCACTCTTCACGGTCTTCACGATACCACGCTCAATCAGCTTGCGGATCACAAATGGCTTGTAAAGCTCTGCCGCCATATCTTGTGGTAATCCACACTCATGCATCTTGAGGCTAGGACCCACCACAATCACCGAACGAGCAGAGTAGTCGACACGCTTACCAAGTAGGTTCTGACGGAAACGACCCTGCTTACCCTTAAGGCTATCGGTAAGTGACTTGAGCGGACGATTGGAGTCGCTCTTCACTGCACCCGACTTACCAGAATTGTCGAATAGGCTATCTACCGCCTCCTGAAGCATACGCTTCTCATTGCGGAGGATCACCTGAGGTGCCCTTGTCTCAATCAGACGACGCAGACGGTTGTTGCGAATAATCACTCTACGATAGAGCTCATTGAGGTCGGAGGTAGCAAAACGACCACCATCCAATGGCACCAACGGACGTAGATCTGGTGGGATAACAGGGATCACCCTCATCACCATCCACTCAGGGCGAGTGTAGCCGTGGCTAGCACGGAAACTCTCTACCACCTGCAGGCGCTTAAGAGCCTCCTTTTTGCGCTGCTGAGAAGTCTCCTTAGCGGCTCTAGCACGAAGGTTGTATGACAGCTCATCTAGATTAACTCTAGAGAGCAGTGCCTCTACAGCCACCGCACCAATTTCTGCGAAAAACTTATTGTGGTCCTCATCAGACAACTCTTTATTCTCCTGAGGGAGGCTAGCCATACGGTCTAGGTACTCCTCCTCAGTTAGTAGGTCGCCCACCTCCAAGTCTTCGTAAGGACCTGGCTGAACCACTACATAGCTCTCGTAGTATATAATCTTCTCCAGTTTCTTTGCTGGGATTCCTAAAAGATAAGCGATCTTATTGGGCACGGAGCGGAAAAACCAGATGTGTACTACTGGCACCTCCAGCTTGATATGCCCCATTCGCTCACGGCGCACCTTCTTCTCCGTTACCTCTACCTGGCAACGGTCACAAACTACACCCTTGTAACGGACACGCTTGTACTTACCACAGTGACACTCGTAATCCTTAACCGGTCCGAAAATACGCTCGCAAAATAGACCATCCCGCTCTGGTTTGTAAGTACGATAGTTGATGGTCTCGGGCTTAGTAACTTCACCGTGTGAATTCTCGAATATCTCCTCAGGAGAGGCGATACCGATACGGATTTGATTGAAGTTGGACTTTATCTTTGTATCTCTTATGAAAGCCATATTTATATATCAAAAGGGCTGTGATGTAATCATTGGAGTTCGAAGCTTAGGCCTAGACCCTTAAGCTCGTTGAGCAGTACATTGAGCGACTCAGGAATACCTGGAGTAGGCATTGGCGAGCCTTTGACGATTGCTTCGTAAGCCTTTGAGCGGCCTACCACATCGTCACTCTTGATCGTGAGCATCTCCTGTAGCACATGAGCGGCACCATAGGCCTCCAGTGCCCACACCTCCATCTCTCCGAAGCGCTGGCCACCGAATTGAGCCTTACCACCAAGAGGTTGTTGGGTGATCAGAGAGTAAGGGCCGATAGAGCGGGCGTGCATCTTATCATCAACCATGTGACCTAGCTTCAAGAAGTAGGTAACTCCCACAGTAGCTGGTTGGTCGAAGCGCTCGCCAGTCTCTCCATCATAGAGATAGGTACGTCCATTGCGTGGAATTCTAGCCTTATCTGTCCACTTATTGAGATCGTCGAGGGTAGCGCCATCGAAGATAGGAGTAGCAAACTTAACCCCTAGCTTTCTACCAGCATACCCAAGTACCGCCTCAAAGATCTGACCAAGGTTCATACGCGAAGGCACACCTAGTGGGTTGAGACAAAGGTCTACAGGAGTACCATCCTCCAAGAATGGCATATCCTCTACACGTACCACCTTAGAGACAATACCCTTATTACCGTGGCGTCCTGCCATCTTATCACCGACCTGAATCTTACGCTTCTTAGCGATAAGCACCTTGGCATTCTGCATGATACCGTTAGGCAATTCGTCACCTAGGGTAGCATCAAACTGCTTACGGCGATAGTCACTCTCTATCTTCTTCACCTTCTTGATATAATTACCAAGAAGCTGACTGATCAGGTTATTAGTGTGCTCATCATCGGTCCATCCAGAGAATACGATCTCTTCATAATTGAGCTGGTCGAGGATCGTATTATTGTACTTAACTCCCTCTGCGACCACTGTAGCACCCATATAGTCAACGATGCCCTTAGAGAGTTTTCGAGAGGTGAGCTTAGAGAGCTTAGCCAGCATATTCTTGCGTAGCTCCTCCTTCTCTTGTGCTTCACTCTCCTCCAACTGCTGTTTCATCTCGCGCGTTGCCTTACGACTATTCTGTCCCTTAGGCACCTTAGAGAAAAGATAGGTCTTGTACACCACGCCACTCAGTGATGGATTGGCCTTTAGTGAAGCATCCTTCACATCGCCAGCCTTCTCACCGAAGATGGCATGCAATAGCTTCTCCTCTGGCGTTGGATCACTCTCTCCCTTAGGAGTAATCTTACCCACAAGGATATCTCCTGGATGTACCTTTGCACCTACACGTATGATTCCACGCTCATCAAGATCCTTGGTAGCATCTTCGCTCACGTTAGGAATATCACTAGTGAGCTCCTCCATACCACGCTTCGTCTCACGTACTTCAAGATTGTACTCATCCACATGAACAGAGGTAAAGAAGTCTTCACGCACCATACGCTCACTAAGCACGATAGCGTCCTCATAGTTGTACCCCTTCCAAGGCATGTAAGCTACCGTCACATTACGACCAAGTGCCAGCTCCCCATCCTGGGTAGAATATCCCTCGGTAAGGATCTGATCCTTCTTCACCCTATCGCCCTTCAATACAATTGGGCGCAGGTCTATAGTCGTGCTCTGGTTGGTTTTACGGAACTTAGGTAGCTCATACGTCACTAGGCTATCTTCGAAGCTGACGAACTCCTCATCCTCTGTGCGATCGTAGCGCACCTTGATCTGTGTAGCATCCACATACTCTACCGTACCTTCTCCTTCCGACATAATTTGGCAGCGGGAGTCTCTAATCACTACGCCCTCCAAACCAGTTCCAACGATAGGAGCATCGGTCTGAATCAAAGGCACAGCCTGACGCATCATGTTAGATCCCATCAACGCACGGTTAGCATCGTCGTGCTCCAAGAAAGGAATCAAAGAGGCAGCAATCGAAGCAATCTGCATAGGAGAGACATCCATCAGATCCACCTCACTTGGTGGTACCACTGGGAAGTCCGATCCATAACGAGCCTTTACGGTGTCGCGGATAAATTCACCATTTTCATTCAGTGGCGCATTACCCTGACCTACCGTCTTATCCTCCTCTGCTTCAGCTGTGTAGTATTCCACCCCCTTGTCCGAGAAGTCCACCTTGCCATTAACTACCTTACGGTATGGAGTAGCAATAAAGCCTAGCTCATTGATTTTAGCATAGACACAGAGTGAGTTGATCAGTCCAATATTTGGACCCTCAGGAGTCTCAATTGGACAAAGACGGCCATAGTGAGTGTAGTGCACATCTCGCACCTCAAATCCAGCTCTATCACGGCTAATACCACCAGGTCCAAGGGCCGAAAGCCTACGCTTGTGCGTGATCTCTGCCAGGGGATTGGTTTGGTCCATAAATTGTGATAGAGGGTTGGTGCCGAAGAAAGAATTGACCACACTCGAAATCGTCTTGGCATTGATCAAGTCAACTGGCGTAAAGACCTCATTGTCACGAACGTTCATTCGCTCTCTTACCGTACGCGCCATACGAGAGAGACCGATACTAAACTGCTGTGAGAGCTGCTCACCTACCGTGCGGACACGACGGTTACTTAGGTGGTCAATATCATCCACCGTCTCCTTGCCATTGCGTAGCACCACTAGGTACTTAATAATGGCTGCAATATCCTCATTGGTAAGTACCTTCACACTCTCATCAATGTCGAGATTGAGCTTCTTATTGATACGATAACGACCAACATCGCCAAGGTCGTACCTCTTATCCGAGAAGAAAAGGTTATTGATCACCTCCATTGCCGAAGCCTCATCCACAGGATCCTGACTTCTCAGCTGCTTATAGATATGGTAAACAGCCTCCTTTTGAGAGTTAGAAGGGTCCTTTTGCAAGGTGTTAGTGATCACGCTGTAGTCAAGCCCCGACTCACCATCAGTCAAGAGAAGAATCGTCTTAGCGCCTGACTCTAATATCTGTGGGATATTCTCCTCCGTGATCTCCTCGTCACGGTCCAGAATAATCTCGTATCGGTCAAGCGAAACCACCTCCCCAGTCTCCTCATCCACCAAGTCCTCAACCCAGCTATTAAGGATACGTGCAGCGATCTTGCGACCGACATATTTCTTCAACCCAGTCTTAGTCACCTTCACCTCCTCAGCGATGCCAAACAGATTAAGGATATCCTTATCTGTTTCATAGCCGATAGCTCGCAGGAGAGTGGTTACTGGAAGCTTTTTCTTTCTGTCGATATAAGCATACATCACGTTGCTAATATCGGTTGCGAACTCAATCCACGAGCCCTTGAATGGGATCACTCTAGCAGAGTAGAGCTTGGTACCATTATTGTGGATGCTTTCGCTAAAAAAGACACCTGGCGAGCGGTGCATCTGAGAGACTACCACACGCTCAGCACCATTGATCACAAAAGTGCCTTGAGGTGTCATATAAGGGATTTGACCCAAGTACACATCCATCACAGAGGTGTCAAAGTCCTCATGCTCAGGATCAGTACAATAAAGTTTCATTTTAGCTTTTAGAGGTACATTGTAGGTTAGTCCTCTCGTAAAGCACTCCTCAATGGTATATCTTGGGGGGTCTATAAAATAGTCCAAGAACTCCAACACAAAATTATTGCGTGTGTCGTGGATGGGGAAGTTCTCCATAAATACCTTATAGAGACCCTCATTTTTTCGCTTATCAGATGGAGTATCCAACTGCATAAAGTCACGGAACGACTGCAACTGAATATCCAAGAAGTCTGGGAAGTCCAGAGGGTTTTGAATAGAAGCGAAATTTACTC
Source organism: Porphyromonas sp. HMSC077F02 (assembly GCF_001815465.1). Classification (NCBI taxonomy): domain Bacteria; kingdom Pseudomonadati; phylum Bacteroidota; class Bacteroidia; order Bacteroidales; family Porphyromonadaceae; genus Porphyromonas; species Porphyromonas sp. HMSC077F02. The sequence goes on from NZ_KV820630.1 coordinate 30,309, forward strand.
TTTCTGTATTATTTCTTGGGGACATAAAAAAACCTTAAAAGCCTAAAACGAACAAAGACACGAAAAGGTTAAGAACCCACTACACTCGTATTCGTGGGTTCTTAACCATCACCTGTAATATCTACAGGGGAGACAAAGCGAGATTACTGGATCTCTACCTCGGCACCAGCCTCCTCAAGAGCAGCCTTGAGATGGTCAGCCTCAGCCTTGTCTACACCCTCCTTAAGCTTAGATGGAGCACCGTCAACTAGGTCCTTAGCGTCCTTAAGACCTACGCCCATAGCTTCCTTAACAGCCTTCACTACCTGTAGCTTAGCAGCACCTGCAGACTTAAGGATTACATCAAATGCAGTCTTCTCCTCTGCAGCAGCCTCACCACCAGCAGGACCAGCAGCAACAGCCACAGCAGCAGCTGCAGGCTCGATGCCATACTCCTCCTTAAGGATATTCTTTAGCTCAGTTACCTCAATAACGGTTAGGTTCACTAGTTGTTCCGCAATAGCTTTGATATCTGCCATATTCTTATATACTTATTATGGTATTATACAATCTTGTTATTTATCAATTCGTAGTAGCTTAATGCTCTACGCCACCTTTATTGTGTCCGATGGTCTCTTAATCAACCACGCTCCTCGAGCGTTTGGAGTAGACCATGGATAGTACCACCAGCAGAGTCGAGTGCCGAAAGGACACCTTGGATAGAGCCCTCGAGTAGAGATACTACATCTCCAATCAGCTCCTCCTTGCTCTTGACATTGACCAGCTCCTCGAGCTTGTCTGCACCAAGATATAGACTCTCTTGTACGTAAGCTGCCTTTAGCTCTGGCTTAGCTGCTTTATCTGCATCAGCAGGCTTATTCTCCTTTGCAAAGTCCTTAATCAGGCGTGCAGGAGCATTAGCTGTCTCAGCAAACATCACAGCAGTATTACCCTTCAGATAAGGGAATAGAGGAGCAAAAGTCTCCTCATCCTTCTGAGAGAGAGCGATACGAAGCAGAGTATTCTTCACCATCATCAGCTTTACATCCTTTTCGAAGCAAAGACGACGAAGGCTACTTGTTTTGTCAGCAGTCAGCGCCTCAATATCTACTAGATAGAAGTTAGGATACTTTTCTACTAGCTCTACCAAGTCACCAACGACTGATACTTTCTTTTCCTTTTTCATATACTATGGATCTCTTTTCTCTAGTTGTTACTCTTTCGACTCTAAGGAGCGAGGATCCACCTTGATACCAGGGCTCATAGTACTTGAGAGGTAAATACTCTTAATGTACGTACCCTTTGCAGCACTAGGCTTAAGCTTAACTATAGTATTGATAAACTCGCGTGCATTGTCAGCAATCTTGTCAGCAGTGAAAGAGACCTTACCAATAGAGGTATGTACAATACCAGCCTTATCTACCTTAAAGTCAATCTTACCTTGCTTCACCTCGCGGACAGCATTTCCAATCTCATTGGTTACTGTACCACTCTTAGGGTTAGGCATCAAGCCACGTGGACCTAGGACACGTCCCAAGGCACCAATCTTACCCATAACAGATGGCATTGTGATGATTACATCCACATCAGTCCATCCGCTTTTGATTTTGTCAATGTACTCGTCAAGACCTACATAGTCTGCACCAGCTTCGGTAGCTTCAGCCTCTTTATCTGCGGTACAAAGCACCAGCACCCTAGTCTCCTTACCAGTTCCGTGGGGTAGAGATACCACACCACGCACCATCTGGTTGGCCTTACGTGGGTCGACACCTAGGCGTATATCTACATCTACAGATGCATCAAACTTAGTAGTTGTAATCTCTTTTACAAGAGCAGATGCTTCCGTAAGTGTATACTCTTTTCCAGGTTCGATCTTGCTCAGGGCCAACTTCTGATTCTTCGTTAGTTTACTCATAATTCATCAATGGTCCTTGATTATTCAACATCCTCTGGAAAAGTGCCCTTAATGGCTATACCCATACTTCTTGCTGTCCCTGCTACTAGACGCATAGCACTCGCTACGGTAAAGCAGTTAAGGTCAGGCATCTTATCTTGAGCAATAGCCTTCACGTCGTCCCAAGTAATGGTAGCCACCCTTGTACGGTTTGGCTCAGCACTACCACTCTTCTTCTTAGCCTTCTCCAATAGCTGTACAGCCACAGGAGGAGTCTTTACGATAAAGTCAAAAGACTTATCAGAGTAGTATGTGATGATCACCGGAAGGACCTTACCAGCACTATCTTGGGTCCTGGCGTTGAATTGCTTACAGAAGTCCATAATATTGATCCCCTTGGAACCAAGAGCAGGACCAACAGGAGGAGAAGGATTAGCAGCTCCACCCTTAATTTGCAGCTTTAGCTGACCAGCAATTTCTTTTGCCATGATTAAACACTTTTTCTCATTAATAACTCACTCGTAGAAAAGTACATCCGAGCACCTAGACTATCGCCTTTCGCCATCGACGACACCTCACACACCCATAATTCGTAACAGCAGAGTCGCGTGAGGCCTCTTCACTAGGTTATGACAAACTCTCCTTTTCCACTTGCACGAAATCCACCTCCATTGAGGTCTCGCGCCCAAACACCTTCACAAGTATCTTCAGCTTCTTGCGATCGTCAAGCACTTCAGTCACCTCACCAAAGAAGCCTGCAAATGGTCCGAAGACCACTTTTACACGCTCGCCCACCATAAAGGTAAGGCTATCGGCATCTGGTGTCTCACTCAATTCATCTGCAAGATGCTTCATCTGATCCACATCCTGCTGGCTCAAGATCTCTGGATGGTCATCATCAGAGCCCAAAAAGCCAAGGACATTAGGGATACGACGAAGTGTAAACTTTGTCTCACCCACCAACCTAGCCTCAACGAATACATAGCCAGAGTAATACGGACGTGTGCGCTCTACGCGCCCTCCCTTAGCACTCTTATTGAGCTGATAATAGGTCTCCATAGGCACAAGGACCTCACCTACATGCTCTTTGAATACTGGGACAGCATCCCGCATACTTTCTATATAATCAGCTACATCCTTCTCCTTACCAGTGATGGTACGAAGAACGTAGTAATTCATTGGTTGGTTATCCATTAGATACAGTACAGAAAAGCTTTACCACTCACTCACCATTCCCTTAAGAAAAGGGTTAAGCAAGCCAGCCGTAAACGTTACTCATGATAAATTCAAACGCCTTGTCCACCAAGAAAATGAATACTGACATCACTATGGAAGCAGATAGTACCAGTACTGCACTGCTCGAAAGCTCCTTCTTGGTCGGCCAAGTAACCTTGTAGCGAAGCTCCTTAAAGCAATCGCTCACGTAAGCACCTACTCTTACGAAGAAATTGGATTTCTTTTGGTCAGTCATATAACCGATATATTTCTATTACAAAAATCGCACGGGCAGAAAGACTCGAACTCTCGACACCTGGTTTTGGAGACCAGTGCTCTACCAACTGAGCTATGCCCGTATATAATCGGAGAGGGATAGAGGGGAGGGATTACCTACCCTCTACACCACTCCGATAAGATATTTATATTTAGCTACTGCTAGTATTAGTTAAGTAGCTCAGTGATCTGACCAGCACCTACTGTACGACCACCCTCGCGGATTGCGAAGCGAAGTCCTAGGTTACATGCTACTGGGTAGATAAGGTCTACAGTGATGGTTACGTTATCACCTGGCATCACGATCTCCTGACCCTCAGGAAGAGTGATCTCACCAGTTACGTCAAGCGTACGGATGAAGAACTGTGGACGATACTTGTTCTTGAATGGAGTGTGACGACCACCCTCCTCTTTCTTAAGCACGTACACCTCAGCCTTGAAGCGAGAGTGTGGCTTCACACTACCTGGCTTACAAAGCACCATACCACGCTTGATCTGATCCTTATCGATACCACGGAGAAGTAGACCAACGTTATCACCAGCCTCACCCTCATCTAGGATCTTACGGAACATCTCCACACCAGTCACCACAGACTTCAGCTTCTCTGCACCAAGACCGATGATCTCAACCTCATCACCAGTGTGTACCACACCAGTCTCGATACGACCAGTAGCTACAGTACCACGACCAGTAATAGAGAAGATATCCTCTACAGGCATCAAGAAGTCCTTATCAATATCACGTGGAGGAAGTGGAATCCACTCGTCAACAGCATCCATTAGCTCACGGATAGAATCTTCCCACTTAGCCTCACCATTCAGTGCACCAAGAGCAGATCCACGGATTACTGGAGTGTTGTCGCCATCAAACTCGTAGAAGCTAAGGAGCTCACGAATCTCCATCTCTACAAGCTCTAGCATCTCCTCATCGTCCACCATATCACACTTGTTCATGAACACTACCAGACGTGGTACATTCACCTGACGTGCTAGTAGGATGTGCTCACGAGTCTGAGGCATAGGACCATCAGTAGCAGCAACCACGATGATAGCACCATCCATCTGAGCAGCACCAGTAACCATGTTCTTTACATAGTCGGCGTGACCAGGACAGTCTACGTGGGCATAGTGACGGTTAGCAGTCTCATACTCTACGTGTGAGGTGTTAATAGTAATACCCCTCTCCTTCTCCTCAGGAGCGTTATCGATAGAGTCGTATGAGCGGAGCTCAGTGTGACCATCCTTTGCCAATACGGTAGTGATAGCAGCAGTAAGAGTAGTCTTACCGTGGTCCACGTGACCGATCGTACCGATATTTACGTGGGGCTTCGACCTGTTAAAATGTTCTTTTGCCATAGTTCAATAACAATAAAATATATTTGAGTTTATATTATTCTCTCTTCTCATCCCTTCCAAGACGCTTCGAAGCAGACGTAATAACCTAAGGCATACTCCTCCCAATTCATTACTTCGAGCTGAGATTCCCGACACATCGCGAATACTCTCACCCTATCACTCCACGCACCTTGCTGAAGTCGTAAAATACGCTTGAGCCGATGCCGGGATTTGAACCCGGGACCTCTTCCTTACCAAGGAAGTGCTCTACCACTGAGCTACATAGGCAAATAATTGAGCGGAAGACGGGGCTCAAACCCGCGACCCTTAGCTTGGAAGGCTAATGCTCTATCAACTGAGCTACTTCCGCATACACCCTTAAATGTAAAGGTAGAAAGTGGGCAGTGATGGATTCGAACCACCGAAGGCGTAAGCCAGCTGAGTTACAGTCAGCCCCATTTGGCCACTCTGGTAACTGCCCATTCCTTTTAGACTACACTCTCCACGACCCTCGCTAGAGCGTTGTATAGACTAAACCGTTCGCAAAGATACATAACTTATTTCTTTTCGCCAAATATTCTCAAGAAAAAGTTTCAGCGCCCCATAATTTAATAGACACACAGCCTCATTACTTCCACCATTCAATCCGATTCACTCTTCAGCACCACCTATAAAAGCCTCATAACTTTCATAGTCTCCAGACTGGAAGTTTAGGGAATACATTGGAATATTATCTCCATTAGAACCTTCTTTATTCTCTGTGGACAGACGACTAATCATTACACTATCCACCCCATACTTATTGAGGACCTCCATAGTTACCAACTGCCCCTCATCAAGTCTTAGCATATCACGAAGTAACCATTTCCCAAGTGCCTGATTAGGATTAGACATAAGTGCTTTGCTATTGTCCTGACAAACTTTAGCACTAAGCACTTCACCAGTCGGAAGCAGAAGCATAAATGGAGTATCCCTATCAGGAAAAAAGCCAAGATATGCGTGGTGAATAGCTCGTGGGATTGGGATATACACTTCATCGGGATTCCTTGGTCGCCCCTTGGCATTCCACTGATTCAAACCACTCCTCGGTGGCACCTGCTTCACACCACCTCGCTCCGAATAAAGAGGAAGAATTATATAGTCCTCCTTTTCACCAATCAATTTAGAGTGACTACTTGTGACAAAACTATCTGGCTCATCTTGAAGTAACTGCTCAAGCAAAGCAAAGGGGTCATCAAGGATCTCAATGGGTAGCAATATTCTGTCCTCTGGTGGAATAAACTTCATCATTAACACAGACTTACTACTATTGAAAGAGTAGTCGTGACGCCCATCCGAGAAGGTCAACCCACTTCGGGTTCTTCTAATGGCCCCTATTTCATCTATAAGGATAGGGTCATATGGATAGTTAAAAAGCTCTAGTTGTCCATCACATCGCCCTACTATATGATATATGCTATGTGTAATATTGTAGCTACGCCTAGAGAAGTCCAACCTATCATTTCTAAACTCTGCTAACTTTCTTGCCAAATGCTCCTTACTATCACATTTATCAAGCTCTTTTCTTAACTTATTAAATTCTGCTATCTTTTCGATCTTATGTTGCCCAGTAAGAATAAAAGTCTTGATGCCGATACCGATAGATCCTATTCTAGCATCGTACGCAGTACAAAGGCGTGCATCATTGATTGCCTGATAATACTTGCAGAATAGATTCTCGACAAGCCGATAATCAATATATGGAGTTGAACTAAGAGAAAAAAGCTTTGACAACTTGCTTACTACGGCAAGCATTTGCAGGTATTTAGTATTTTTTCCCCACTGCTCAAGGAATTGCTCGTTATTAGAGTAGAAATTGTTTGGCATATCTTAGTGACTAAAGGAACAACAACAGAGTTTCCTGCTTGCTTGTATTTAGCAGCCATTGAGATATCATTTGGAAACTGATACTCTTGTGGAAAACCCTGAAAATTAAGGCACTCTTTAGGTGACAGTTTTCGAATACCCATATCGGTAAGTATAAGAGGTACATTATGTCCACCCGTACCCATATTAGCAGTAAGGGTAGGACATACATTGCTTTTATTCTCCCTCACATACCTCCGTCGCCATTGATACAAAGTGTCTCTAGAGGTAATTTCACTCGCTAGAGTATGATAGTGCATCATTTTCTCTGCTGTATAGTATAGATTTGGGGTAGACGTCTCCTCATCAATACAATCATGAATTGTCGCTACTAACTTTTCTTTATCAGGAAAGGAAAACTCACTGTGATTAGGAAGCTGTTTAGGATCTATGGCAACAATAAACACGCGCTCCCTATTCTGAGGCACATTGGCGTATTCCATTGCATTAAGCACCTTAGTATATACCACATAACCAAGGTCCTTAAGCGTTCTTAAGATCACTGCAAAGGTTCTACCCTTATCATGTGTTTGCAGATTCTTTACATTCTCCAAAAGCAACACTTTAGGTCGATGATCCTTAGCAATCTCTGCGACATCAAAAAATAAGGTGCCACGGGTGTCGTCAAACCCTTTTTGGTAACCTGCTACCGAGAAAGCCTGGCAAGGGAATCCTCCGCATAAAACATCAAACTGCTCTGGAATGCATGCTTTTGTGGCCTCCAATGTAATATCTCCATATGGCATATCACCAAAATTATGGAAGTAAGTCTTTTTCGCATCCTTATCCCATTCACTAGAGAATACACATCGCCCCCCCGCAGCCTGCATAGCAAGTCTAAACCCTCCTATACCTGCGAATAAGTCAATAAAAGAAAAGTGGGCATCAACCCTTGGCAAAAAAAGCTTATTCTCTCTAAACAACGACATATCAAGCACTCCTATTTTCTCTACAAACTTAGAAATAAATAATGACTTCCACACGTTTCACAATTGATTACTCATTTTTATTTACTGTCAGAAATAGTGCAAGGGACACTATTATCAATTAAAAAAGCACCGTGGGCGATAGTTCCACGGTGCTTTTAATATATTAATAGGGTAACTATTACTTGATATTGGGGAGCTCTAGGCCATAGCCACGCTTCTTATCGACACTCTTGAGGTAGAGACTAAGGATAAGGGCGAAGACTCCAAAGCTAGTGAAGATCAGCATAGAGGGGGTGAAGTTCATTGGTTCGCCAGCGACAACCCCCACGTTGGTCTTATCGAGCACTGATCCAATAATCATTGGCACCGACATCAAACCGATATTCTGTACCCAGAAGATAGCGGAGTAGGCAGAGCCGAGCACCTTATTGTCGATCAGCTTTGGCACACTTGGCCAAAGGGCAGCAGGCACCAAGCTAAAGGAGATACCCAGCAACACAATGGCCGAGATAGCTATCACAAAGGAGGTGGTACTATTATCAAATGGATAGAGCGCAAAGGTACCGTGGCAAAGAATCATCAGCACCGAACCGATAATGAGCATAGTAGCTCCCTTACCCTTCTTATCAAGGAAGAAGCCGAGGAAAGGAGTGATCACCATTGCCCCGATAGGGAATAGGCTAAAGATACTTGAAGCGGTGGTATTCTCAATGCCAAGGTTGCTCTCTAGCATACTGGTGGCAAACTTCTGGAATGGGAAAATAGCAGAGTAGTAAAGTACACAAAGCAGAGCTACAATCCAGAAAGCACTACTACCAAAGACCTTACCAAGGTCGCGGAAGTGGAATGGCTCCTCCTCTTCTTCTACCAGTGAGCCAGCAGCCTCTTTCTCTAGCTTGCGGTCGAGCACACCATAGATAAGGTATAGGAAGAGTCCGATGCAGAGGAGGATAAAGACGAAGAGCACTGGTGCCTGTACCGTCTGCAGTGCATCCAATCCTTCAGAAACGCCAAGTTTATTCACCATCCATTGGTTGATACGAGGAGAGGTCTGGAATACAGCAAAAACACCAAGGCGGGCAATCGCCATCTCAATACCCATCGCCATCGCTAGCTCATAACCAGTAAACCACTTTACAATAGCACGGGAAACGGTCACGCCACCCATCTCGGTACCCATACCGAAGATAGCAAAACCTGCACATGCTAGGGCTGCAGAAGGTGGAAAGTTGGGGAACCAACCGGCTAGTAGATCGTAAGGGAAGGCACCGGCATTGAAAGCAGAACTCAGGGCATATACCTTGATACCGGCACCGATCACCATCAGAGAGCCTGAGAGGATAGCGGTGAAGCGAACCCCCATCTTATCCAGGATAATACCTGCAAAGATAAGGAAGAGCAGGAATACATTGACGAAGAATTCACTCCCCGCATAGGTACCAAAGACGGTACTATTCCAGCCCAATACCTGATCGAGCTGTGTCTTGAGAGGTGAAAGGACGTCTACAAACATGTAGGCGAAAAGCATCGTGAGGGCGATCATTATCAAAACGGTCCACCTCACTGCGGCTTTGTCACGTAACGTGTGGCCTTTAGTAGAAGTTGTCATAATAGTTGTGTTATAAGTTTGAAATTTTCAGATGGGACAAATGTAAGGTTTTTTGGGCAGACTGCCACAAGATGGTCTCAGAAAAGTAGGGTTACCGCTTAAGGCTCTCTTGGAAGTCAATTCGCTGTAAGATGCTACGGCCGAGGGTGAGATCATCGGCATACTCCAGTTCATCACCTATCGCAATGCCTTGTGCAATGGTGGTGATCTGCACCTCTATATCCTTGAGCAGGCGGTAGATGTAGAAGTTGGTCGTCTCTCCCTCCATAGTGGTACTGAGGGCAAGGATCACCTCCTTTATCCCCTCTTCTTGAATACGTGTAGGGAGGTCGTGGAGGAAAAGGTCTTGAGGCCCCACCCCATCCATAGGGGAAATCACCCCGCCCAATATGTGATAAAGCCCTTGATACTGCCCAGTTCGCTCGATTGCCATCACATCACGCACACTCTCCACCACACAGAGGATATGGGAGTCGCGTGTCTCATCACTACAAATGCTACAGATCGATTCATCGGAGATATTGTGGCACTTCTCGCAGTATTGTATACCATCCACGAGGTCGCGTAGAGCATCGGAAATACGATAGGTAAAAGTCTTCTCCTGCTTTAAGAGAGAAAGAGCCAAGCGCATCGCACTCTTATGCCCCACCCCTGGAAGAGAGGCAAAAGCATCAATCGCCCTTTGTAGTAATTGCGAGTAATCCTCAACGCCCGACATCTTCGCCCCTCATGGTCACGTGGTCAAACTTACGGCGGCGGAGCACGAAGTCCTTACCAAGGTACTTCTCCCGCACAGTCGGATTCTCTGCCAGCTCCTCAGCACTCCCTTGGAAAAGCACCTGCCCCTCAAATAGTAGGTAGGCACGGTCGGTAATGGACAGGGTCTCGTGGACATTGTGGTCGGTGATCAAGATACCGATATTCTGTTCCCTCAGTTTAGAGACAATCAACTGAATATCCTGCACCGCAATAGGGTCGACACCCGCGAAAGGCTCATCAAGCATAATAAACTTCGGGTCAATAGCGAGGCAACGAGCAATCTCCACACGTCGTCGCTCTCCACCAGAGAGGCGGTCGCCATTATTGGTCCGCACCTTCTCCAGACCAAATTCATCAATCAACTTCTCCAGCTTTTCGATCTGCTCCTGATGATTCAGCCCCGTCATCTCCAGCACTGCTAGGATATTATCCTCCACACTCATCTTACGAAAGACAGACTCCTCCTGAGCGAGGTAGCTAATGCCCATCCTTGCACGCTGATATATAGGTCGCTTGGTGATATCCTCATCATCAAGGAATATCCGTCCGTTATTGGGGGTCACCAGCCCTACCGTCATATAGAAGGTAGTGGTCTTGCCCGCCCCATTAGGGCCTAGCAATCCCACGATCTCCCCCTGCTCCACCTCAATGGAGACATGGTTGACCACGGTACGGCTCTTGTATTTCTTTACTAAATCCTCTGTCCTTAGCTTCATAAGTATCGCATATTATTTCCCACAAAGATACCAATTTAAGTGGTTTATAAGGTAAAAAGCAAAGGCAACGCACAGGGGTAATACATTAGGAAGTTCTTACCTTAAGGTTTTTAGCGGGGTGTCTATGAGGAAGGACCTCGGCAGAGGTCCGTGCTAAATAGGCA
>NZ_KV820630.1:41189-90207 GCF_001815465.1 Porphyromonas sp. HMSC077F02
GGCTAACGCCCCTCCGACCTGTGCCTATTTAGCAGGGACCCCTCTGCCGGGGTCCTCAAACTATGTAAAAAGACGCCTTGAGATAGTCTATCCCAAGGCGTCCACTTTATTTCTTAGTTGATAGGTGGCTTATACCAATCCAGCAAAGCCCATAAAGGCCATCGCCAAGATGCCAGCCGTTACAAGGGCGATAGGAATACCAGCAAGCGGAGCAGGCACATTGGTCTTCGCCAGTTGCTCCCTAATCACTGCAAAGATCACAATCGCCATGGTATAACCAATAGCGGTAGCAATAGCATAGACGATAGACTCCCCTAGATTAAAGTCCTTTTGGATCACCGTAATCGCCACACCTAGGATCATACAGTTAGTAGTAATCAAAGGCAAGAATACACCGAGTGCTTGGAATAGAGCGGGAGAGATCTTCTTCAGAATCATCTCAAGCATCTGCACCACTGAGGCAATCACTAGGATAAAGGCAATATTCTGCATATACCCTATCTCGTAGGGGTCTAGCACCAGCTTCTGAATCGCATAAGTCACGAGTGTCGCAATGGTCACCACAAAGGTCACCGCAGCACCCATGCCCACCGCAGTATCCAGCTTCTTAGAAACACCCAAGAAGGGGCAAATCCCCAAGAACTGTGAGAATACGACGTTATTAACTAGGATCGCACTGATAAATAGTAGTAAATATTCCATAAGTCGTTAAGCTGTCTTATTGCGTTTGCGGTCAATCGCATTCTTAATTCCAATCACAAAGCCTAGCACGATAAAAGCACCAGGAGCCAGCACAAATACCAGTGCCCCATACTCCTCAGGGAAAAGGACGTGGTCAAAAGCACGGCCAGAGCCCAGCACCTCTCTCACAAATCCAATAATGGTCAGAGCGATAGTAAAGCCAAGACCGATACCGATTCCATCAAGTGCCGAATCAAACACATTATTCTTAGCTGCGAAAGACTCCGCACGACCTAGCACAATACAGTTCACCACGATCAGAGGTAAGAAGATACCGAGCGATGCATAGAGTGCAGGCACATAAGCCTCGCAAAGCATCTGCACCAATGTGGTAAAAGCCGCAATAATCACAATATAGGCTGGGATACGTACCGCATCGGGGATCAGCTTTTTCACCGAGGCCACCACCATGTTGGAGCAGATCAGCACAAACGTTGTTGCCAGCCCCATTCCCAGACCGTTATTGGCACTAGAGGTGGTACCAAGTGTCGGACACATACCTAGGAGCAATACCAGCGTAGGATTCTCCTTAATCAGTCCATTGAGTAATATCTGTAATTTCTTCATAGTCACTCACACATTTACTTTAGTTGACCATCGGCGATGGCTTGTTGCATCACACTGTAGGCGCTATTGAGGGTTTCCAAGAAAGCACGGCTCGAGATCGTTGCAGCACTAATGGCATCCACGCTACCGCCATCCTTCGACACCTTAATTGGCTCCGCTAGATTGGCACCTAGCACACTTCTCGCAGTTCCTTCCGTGCGGAACCACTCCTCCATCTTACTGCCCAGTCCAGGGGTTTCGCTCTGCTCCTGCACAGCGTAGTCGATGATATTGCCCTCCATATCCATTCCGACCAGCACGCTGATAAAGCCATCAAAGCCATTATTGGTAAAGCTCTTCACCGCCACACCGATCAATTGATCACCTTGGCGTGCAGGATAGAGGACATACTCATCCATCTCCACCCGCTCCTCGTAGGGGTCATTGTCATAGCCCTCGGGAAGTACTTTGGCGATACCAGCCTTGAGGGCTTCCGTCTTGGAGGCGTCAATCACCGGCTTAGTAGTCTCGTATACAAAGGCGAGCAAAGCTGCTGCCACTGCTGCTATAATCGTAAGCGATAGCAGCATATTGGGTAAGGTTGATTGTAACTTCTTCATCACTTTTTAGCTTTTCCAAAGAGGTGAGGTGGCATATACCTATTGATAATAGGCACGATACCATTCATAAAGAGAATCGCAAACGACATCCCCTCGGGGTAGGCACCAAAGAGACGGATCAGCATCGTAATGATACCTATCATCACTCCGTAGAGCAGCATACCGCTATTGCTCATAGGGCTGGTGACATAGTCAGTCGCCATAAAGATAGCACCGAGTAGCAAGCCACCGCTTAGGATATGGAAGAGAGGACCTGCATAGACCTCAGGGTTGGCGAGATTCATAATGCCAGCAAAGATAGCTACCGTAGCGATAATGGCTACTGGAATGTGCCAAGTGATCACCTTGCGAATCAGCAGGTAGGCAAATCCAATCAGCAGTGCCACCGCACTCACCTCACCTAGCGAACCACCCACAGAGCCGAGGAGGTTATCCACCAAGCTAGGGAGCTTATCCATCGTAAAGCCTTCCGACCCACGTACCACCCCCTTAGCAATCGCCAATGGAGTAGCACCAGAGGTAGCATCCAATGTAGCCTCCATGCCCCTAGGCATCGGATAGCTAGTCATCTGCACTGGGAAGGAGATGAGTAGCATCACACGACCCACGATAGCAGGGTTGAAGATATTACTCCCAAGGCCACCGAACGACATCTTGCCGATACCAATCGCCACCAAGGCACCGATAACGATGATCCATAAAGGAAGAGTAGAGGGCACGTTGAGCGCCAGTAGGAGACCCGTGAGGATCGCCGAACCATCCAAGATAGTTAGCTCCTTACGCCCCATCAAGAAGCAACTGATCAGCCACTCAAAGAGCATACAAGCGACCACAGAAGTAAGCGTCACCACAAAGGCGCCCCATCCAAAGAAATAAAAGGAGACCGCCAGTGCAGGAATCAATGCAATGATCACATCATACATATTGCGCTCAATCGAGTCGCCACTATGTATGTGTGGTGAGGGTGATACGAGTAGTTTATGACTAGTTGACATATCTCTATTACTTATATTCGTTTAGGACTTACGGCTTCGCATAATACCCATCACCGTCCGCTTACCTTGGCGGATATGGTCGAGCAATGGTCGATTAGCTGGACAGCTGTAGCTGCAAGAGCCACATTCAATACAGTCCACCACATGATTCTTCTCCAATACCTCCCAATCCTTAAATACCGTATCTCTCATCAAGAAGGCAGGATTGAGCCCCATAGGGCAAGCGTGTACACACTTAGCACAGCGGATACAGCTACGCATTGGCTTACGTGCAGTCTCCTCCTTCTTCAAAACTAGGATACCGCTACTACCCTTGGCAATAGGCACATCATCAGTCACCAGGGCTTTACCCATCATAGGACCACCACTGATGATCTTGCCACTCGACTCAGGAAGACCGCCGGCCGCCTCAATCAGCGTAGCCGAACTGGTGCCGATACGTACGAGGAAGTTGGAGGGCTTCGGAAGGTCCACTCCCGTTACCGTCACAATGCGCTCAAAGAGTGGCTTGTGCTTCTGTACCGCCTCATAGACAGCTAGGGTTGTCCCCACATTCTGCACAATGGCCCCCACCGTAATAGGTAGCTGACCACTCTTCACCTGGCGCTTCAGCACCGAATCAATCAGCTGCTTCTCGCCACCTTGTGGGTACTTCACCTTGAGCGGTTGGATCTCAATCCCCGCAAAAGACTTCGCTAGCTCCGTGAGGTGCTGTATCGCATCCTTCTTATTATTCTCAATACCGATCACACCTCTTGATACCCCAGCGGCCTTCATCAGGATAGAGAGCCCCACCAAGAGCTCCTCACCACGCTCCAGCATCAGCCGGTGGTCGGCAGTTAGATAAGGCTCACACTCCACACCATTGATGATCACCACCTCTGGTTGGCTTCCCTTAGGGGGCAGTAGCTTCACATTGGTTGGGAAGGTAGCACCTCCCATACCCACGATACCACACTCCTGAATACGAGCCACAATATCCTCAGGGCTCATCGTCACCTCTCGGATCACTTCGGGTGAGCGGTCAATAGTCTCCTCCCACGTGTCCTCGCCATCGGTCTTGATAGTGATGACGGTCTTGGGATAACCCGAGGCATCCACCACCTCCTCCAGCTTCTCCACCACGCCCGATACACTCGAGTGGATATTGGCCGAGATAAAACCGCCAGCCTTGGCGATAAGGGTACCTACCTTCACCGTGTCGCCTCGCTTCACAAGTGCCTCGGCAGGTGCACCAATATGCTGACCAAGCGGGATACGGACACGCTCTGGCATAGGTAGCTCCTCTATCGGACGGTCGCTAGAGAGCTTCCTCTCTGGTGGATGAATACCACCGATTCTAAATGTCTTCAACATACTCCTATATATATAAGGTATCTATATTTCGTACTGATCACGCCTCCGCTGCCTCCACTACAGGCTCCGCTTTAGGTTTGCGGGGAGGGAAATTGATCTCGTGGATCGCTCCAGTAGGGCACGCCTCTACACACTTGCGGCAGAGACGGCACTTATTGGGATCAATATAAGCAAGGTTATTAGCAATGGTGATCGCTTCAAACTTACACTCCTTGAAGCACTTCGAGCAGCCGATACAGGCATTATCACACGCCTTCTTAGCCACACCACCCTTCTCCTTATTCACGCAAGAGACAAAGACACGGCGGCCCTTAGGTCCCTTCTTGCGGAGTTCAATAATCATCTTTGGGCAAGCCTTCACACAGGCACCGCAGGCAGTACAACGCTCCTCATCCACCTCAGGCAGTCCCGTAAGCGGATTCATCTTGATCGCATCAAAGCCACACGCCAGAGTACAATCGCCTAGGCCGAGACAGCCAAAGGTACAGCCCGTCTCACCGCCATAGGTCGCTGCCGCTATCGCACAGCTACTAGCTCCATCATACTGATTGACCTTGGGGCGGGCATCGCAGGTACCATTGCACCTCACCACCGCTAGTTGGGGCTCCGCCTCTACCGCAGTACGCCCCAAGATGTCAGCCACCTTGAGCATCGTATCATTACCACCTACGGTACAAAATAGCCCCTCCATCGACTCCGCTTCCACACAGGCACGTGCAAAGCCAGAGCAGCCAGGATAGCCACACCCTCCACAGTTAGCACCAGGGAGCGCCTCATTCACCAGCTCAATACGAGCGTCCTCCTCTACGTGGAACTTCTTAGAGACCACGAAGAGAAGCAGGGCTGCAAGGGCACCTACAATGGCAAGGAACAGAATCGTCACTATCATAACTTATTGCTTATTGATATATATAATTCGCTGTGGCATACTACCGCCACCATACATTCACTTCACCAACTCCGCACGGAGCTTAAACGTCTGGTCGAAATAGCCACCCAACAACTTCAGGAGTCCCGCATAAAGCAAAAGCACCCCCACAAGCGATACCAATAGGATCTCTTCACTCACCCCCGCCATATTCATCCCGATGGAAAGCACTGCCAAGAGGATAATCGGTATCACAAAGGCAAAGAGCACCGCCTTCAGAGGGCTCCCCCCCTTAGCTGGGATCAAGCGAACCCGATCACCCACCTGCACTCCGAGGGGGTAATCCGAGACCTCAATCAACTGTTCGTCCTTATCCGAAGAGAGACAAGCGCCACGAGCGTGGCAAGCACTACAGGCCGAGCGACGCTCTATGAGCACCACGATCCTATCGTCCTTTATCTGACTAATTGTCCCCTCTTTGCAGTCCATAATGTAGGTGTGTCGTTATAGGTTGTTGTTAAGTCGCGTAGCCTTTTTATCTCTCCTCTACAAGGTCGGTGAGTAGAGGGTTCAGCTCTCCTTATGACCAAACTGTAGCAAAAGTACAAAAAAAATACAACGCCTCCTAAAATACAATGACGAATGATTTCCGTAATCACCCCAAAAGCATCGCAAAGAGCCCTTTAGGGAGTGCCTAATCGGACAAGTCGGACGCCGCACCGAATAGGGGGAGATAGGGTATTGTCCGACCTGTCCGATGAGGAAACCAACTATTGGAGGTGGCGGGGAAAACGGTCGGAGAAGAGCTTTTGTAACTCTCTGATAATCAGGACGCTCATCTGAGCAAAAACTGAGATGCAACTAAGCAATTGCTTTGTTGCATCTCGCCGTTTGCTTAGTTGCAACTCGCCAATCGCTTAGTTGCAACTCAACTTTTGCCCTGCTCCAAGGAGAAAATCTATGGGTGTGTTTATTAAGAAGAAAACCCCTCGGGAAGATGGGGATCTTTATCGGGGGCGTCTTATCGGACAAGTCGGACAGATCGGACAAGTCAGACAGGTCGGACGTCGCGCTAGATGGGGGTAGATAGGGGATTGTCCGACTTGTCCGACTTGTCCGACTTGTCCGACTTGTCCGATCTGTCCGATAAGGCACCCCCCCGACTAGGCCCCCCGACATGGGGCTTACTGGTGGTTGGCGAGGCGGTCGAGGGCGAGCTGCTCGAACTTGGTGCCGGGGCGACCGTAATTGGCGTAGGGGTGGATAGAGATGCCACCTCGTGGGGTGAAGATACCGGTCACTTCGATGTAGCGTGGGTCCATTAGCTTCACAAGGTCGTCGAGGATGACGTTGACGCAATTCTCGTGGAAGTCACCATGATTGCGGTAACTAAAGAGGTAGAGTTTGAGGCTCTTACTCTCGACCATCTTGATATCGGGGATGTAGGAGATGATGATCTCGGCAAAGTCGGGCTGGTGGGTGATAGGGCAAAGGCTGGTAAACTCTGGGCAATTGAACTTCACCCAGTAGTCTCGTCCAGGGTGCCTATTCTCGAAGGTCTCCAGAACGGTAGGATCGTACTCTGTAGGGTATTTGGTGCTGCCACTCCCGAGTAGGGAGAGGGATTGGCGTAGCTCTTGCTCTGTTGCTTGCTCTTTCATATATTTAATTGGTATATATAGAGCCACACCTCAGCTATCAGATTGAGGTGTGGCTCCTTGTATTACTTTATAGTGGAGATCTCCTCTCTATCACTTTTTCTCGGTGGTCTCCTCCTTCTTAGCAGGAGTGTAGCGGTCGTTGAGGTACTTAGTCACCTGAGTGGTGATGTCGTAGCTCTTATCGGCACAGAGGATATTATCGTGGGCCTTATTGCTCAGGATCATCTGGTACTTACCCACCTCATTATTGTACTGCTGTACATGTGCCATGATGGTGTCGGAGAGGGCTTGCATCTTATCGGCCTCTAGCTGCATCAGCTCCACCTGTAGCTTTTGGCTCAGCTCTTGGAGTTGCTGCTGTAGCTTCATGATGCGCTCCTGCTCGCGCTGTGCACGTCCTTGATCGAAGAAGGCATTATTCTCCACCTTACGCTGAAACTCCCTAGCCTCGCTCTCAAAGTTACGCTGCTTTTGATTGAAAGTAGCTTGGCGGCTCTCCATCTCGCGCATCAGCTCGTCCTGTACTTGATTGGCATACTTGTAATTGGCGAGCAGGCTATCAAGGTCTACATAAGCTATAGGGAGACGTGCAATGGTACCATCGCCTACTGGGGTAGCTGTAGCTTGGTTGTTGCTCTGCTGGTCACTCTTATTACAACTGATGGTGGCCAAAGCTAGCACGAGGGCTAGCGTGAGTGCTGATAGGGTGTTGGATTTGATCATCATTATTACTAAATCGGTAATTAAAGTGTGCAACTACTGTATACGCTCATCCTTGGCTACACGGTCGAAGAGATTCTGGTGCCGCACTGCATCTTTGTGCTGGTGGCGGTGGCAGGTGATCCCCTGCTCCTCAAGCTTTGGCTGGCCCTCTACGTGTGTATTTGGGAAGCCCCAACGCTTGGTGAAGAAGACCCTCACTCCAAGGAGTAGGACGCATATAGCAACGACTACGAGCGTTATGAGTAGTATCTTTATCATCATTTCTCAAAGATTTAACGGATACAAAGGTAAGTTATTTATCAACAGCCGCAAAGGTTTTAAGTCTTTTTACACATATCCGCTCCTCTATTAGGAGAGAAAAGGGTATCTTTACCACTGAAATGAATTATTGAACAATCATAATATAATCGTAAGACGTATGACAACACACGAACCAAAAATTGTCTTTAAGTACTTTGACGAGATCACCAAGACTCCTCGCCCAAGCAAGAAGGAGGAGAAGATGATCGCTTATCTTGAGAACTTTGCCAAGGAGCACAATATTGAATACCACAAGGATAAGGTGGGTAACATAGTGATGAAGAAGGGGGCTACCAAGGGGATGGAAGACCGCAAGAGCATCATTATGCAGAGCCATATTGATATGGTATGCGAGAAGAATAATGATGTGGAGTTTGACTTTGAGAAGGATGCAATCCGCACCAAGATTGTGGATGGCTGGCTCAAGGCAGAGGGAACGACACTGGGTGCCGACAATGGTATCGGCGTAGCTACTCAGCTAGCTGTATTGGCAAGTGATGATATTGAGCATGGTCCGATCGAGGCACTCTTCACTGTAGATGAGGAGACTGGGCTTACCGGTGCGATGAATGTGGAGAAGGGCTTCTTTGATAGCGATATCCTCCTCAACCTCGATAGCGAGGACGAAGGAGAGATGTTTGTAGGCTGTGCTGGTGGTATGGGTACCATGGCGGAGTACTACTATGAGCCTGCATATACCGACCCCAATCTCACCTATATTGAGATCAAGGTGAGCGGTCTGAGAGGTGGTCACTCGGGTGGTGATATCCACCTAGGTAGGGGCAATGCGGTGAAGATCCTTGCTCGTGCTCTCTATGGCCTGGCTGATGATGTGGACTATGTATTGGGTAGTATCCAAGGCGGTAACCTCCACAATGCGATTGCTCGTGAGGCACATGCGGTGATCGGTATTGACCCAAGTGACCGTGAGCCGGTAGCAGCTTGGATCAATACTTTCTCTAGCGAAATTCATAATGAGCTGAAGGCGGTAGACCCAGAGGTAGAGGTGCGTGCTTCTACTACGGAGCAACCTAAGTGGTGCATCGACGCTCAGACTTCTGCCAACCTGATCAATGCTCTGATCGCTTGTCCTCACGGCGTACTCGGCATGAGCCACACCATTGAGGGATTGGTGGAGACCTCTAATAACCTCGCTTCGGTGAAGATGATCGAGAGTGAGGAGGGATACCCTGTAATCTATGTAGAGACTAGCCAGCGTAGCTCGGTAGAGAGTGCTAAGCGTATGGTAGGGGATATGGTGACTGCGGTATTTGACCTCTCGGGTGCTTATGTATCGGAGCGTGACGGATATCCAGGTTGGGAGCCTAACCCTGAGTCGGAGATTATGGAGGTAGCAAAGAGAACTTACAACGACCTATTCGGCAAGGATCCAAAGATCATGGCGATCCACGCAGGTCTGGAGTGCGGTCTCTTCAAGGAGAAGTACCCACACCTAGATATGCTCTCCTTTGGTCCTACGATGCGTGATGTACACTCCCCAGAGGAGCGTCTGGAGCTGAAGACGGTAGAGATGTGGTGGAAGCATCTGCTAGCGATCCTCAAGAATGCACCACGCAAGGCGTAAACCGATATTTACAATTAGCTATCCAAAGCCACCACAAGCCTTCGTGCTGGTGGTGGCTTTGTGGCTATTAAGTGCTTTTGTAGTCCCTCCCCTATCAGCTCAAGAGGGGACGAATAGCAAGGAGACGATCGGGCGTATGATGTTTTATAATGTAGAAAATCTATTCGATACGATTGATGACCCACTCACCGATGATGATGCCTTTACCCCCGAAGGCGTCTACCATTGGACTGAGGGGCGGTACCGACGCAAGTGCGAGCACCTGGCATGGGTGATCAGCAATGTGGGGGAGTGGGGATTCCCCTCGCTGATTGGTATGGTGGAGGTGGAGAATAGTGACGTGATACGGGACCTCGTGAAGCATCCGACGCTTAGCTCGGTGGCGTACGACTATGTGGTGACGAATGGCTCTGACCCTCGTGGTGTGGATGTGGCACTCCTATGGGACCAAAAGCGGTTTGCCTATATTGAGGCATACGAGATTCCGCACTACGGAGCGACCGACTGCTTCCCTCTAGGTCAAGACCCTCGCACACCAAGCGAGGCAGGTGGAAGTGGACGAAATACGCTGTGGGTGACGCTGGAGCACAGAGCTACAGAGCGAAAGCTGGAGCTATTTGTGATGCACAACCCGAGCCGACGCGGAGGGGTACGAGCTACTTCGCGGAAGCGGGAGCGGGTGAATGCCAAGGTGCGGAAGCTCATCGACCATCTGCTGGAGGAGGAGCCTAGCCGCTATGTGGTGGTGATGGGCGACTTTAATGACAACCCCTCTGATCCCTCAATGCGACGGGCACTCAGAGCGGGGGGCATTGAGCACAACACCCAACCTAAGCAGCGCTTTCTCTACAATCTCGCCTATCCACTTTATAATGGGGGTAAGGGGACGCATCGCTTTGGGAAGGAGGTGTGGCTACCCGACCAAATCATCGTATCAGGGGGGCTTTTTCTCGGAGAGGAGCCACTACTGAGGGAGCGACGCCAGAAGATCTTTTCGCACCCGGAGCTACTGACGAAGGATGGGAAGCACCTCCATCGCACTTACCTCGGCATGCATTACACTGGGGGCTACTCCGACCATTTACCTATATATATAGACTTATACTGATGCAAGGGATCAAACTACTCTTTGTGGGCAAAACGGATAGCCCGGAGATACAGAAACTGATGCGGGAGTACCAGAGACGCCTCTCTCGCTTTGTGCCGATAGAGGTGGAGGAGCTGCCGGACCTGAAGAACCGAAAGCGGCTGAGCCAAGAGGAGCAGAAGCTGGAGGAGGGGCGGCTGATCAAGGCTGCGATAGGTCCGCAGGACCAGGTGGTGCTACTCGATGAGCGGGGCAAGGAGCCGACCTCCCTGCAACTCGCTAAGATGGTGGAGGGGTGGCAGATGACGGTGCCACGCAAACTGGTACTGGTGATCGGTGGACCTTACGGTTTTTCCGATGAGATCTACCAAGCTTATCCGGAGCGTCTCTCCTTGAGCCGTCTCACCTTTAATCATCAGATGGTGCGCCTATTCCTCATTGAGCAAGTCTACAGAGCCTATACGATTATCCACAACCACCCTTATCACCATGAGTAGATTTCTGATTGAGTTACAATACGATGGCACCGACTTTGTCGGCTGGCAAGAGCAACCCAATGGCCGTACGGTGCAGGGAGAGCTACAGGAGCGGCTCTCGACCATCCTCCGACAACCGATTAAGGTGGTGGGGGCGGGGCGAACCGATACGGGGGTTCATGCCACTTCAATGGTCGCCCACCTAGATGTGAGCGAGGAGATAGGGGAGCGACTTCCAGAGGCGATCTTTCGGCTCAATCGCTTCCTTCCGCCCGATATATTGATTCTGAAGTTGCAGAGTGTTGCCCCCGACTTTCACGCACGTTTTAGTGCCACCAGTCGGAGCTACGGCTATTACCTCACCCTCTACCCTAGCCCATTTCGGCGGAAGTACCATACGCTGGTGACCACTCCGCTCGACTTTGAGCAGATGAATCGGGCTACAAGTAAGCTCCTAGGTCGGCACGACTTCTCTTCCTTTGCCAAGAAGCACTCCGACGTCACCAACCACTTCTGCACCGTCACCCAAGCGGATTGGCAGGACTTGGGCGATGGGGAATGGGTCTTCAAGGTGACGGCCAATCGATTTCTCCGAAGTATGGTTCGGGCACTCGTAGGCACACTCCAAGAGGTGGGGATGGGCAACCTCACCCCCGAGGAGTTTGCGGCGATCCTAGAGCGTGCCGACGACGAGTACCCCTTCAATACCGCTCCCGCCACCGGTCTCCGCCTAGAGGCGGTCACCTACCCACCCCACCTCCTCGGCACCCTCCTCTTCCAAGCCACCTAATCAGGGGGGGGAGGGTGCCTAATCGGACGAGTCAGACAGGTCAGACAAGTCGGACGCCGCACCCTCGGGTGCTCTTTTTAGCCTTTGTCCGAAGAAAAGGGCCTCGCGGAGGTCATTATCTTGACCGAGTAGAGACTGTTGCACGAAGGCGTCGTCCTTGATTACTTTTGCCAAATAGTTGACATAGGGCATTAATTTTCTTATATTTGTAAAATTATTTCCCAACTCACTGTAGGTTTTCAATATAGCCACATTGAGAAGGGTCAATCCAGTATTAAGATATTCACATATCACCCACTCAGAATTAAAACATGAATAGAATGACAAAATGGAATGCTCCACGTGAGTTAATGGGCCTACTCTCAGTGGGTCTGCTACTCCTATTGCTACCTATTTCTCTACACGCTAGTAGCTCTGTGCTCCCCACTTCAGAGGAGCTAACCGAGCTACAGACCGATGGTAAGAAAGTGGTTAAGGGAGTGGTTTTGGACGATCTAGGCGAGCCTCTCCCTAGCGTCGGAATCCGCATCAAAGGGATGAAGGGCGCTTGGGGTACTAATGCCTCTGGTAGGTTTGAGATTCCTGTAACTAAGGAACGAGTAATCATGACCTTTTCGTTCGTGGGCTTTAAGACCGTAGAACAAGAGGTAAAAGCTGGTGCTGAGGTCACCATTCAGTTGGAGGAGGATGTGGATCTCCTTGACGAAGTGGTGGTGACTGGTTACATGACCAAGAATAAGAGCAGCTTTACAGGTTCGCAGACAACTGTGGATAAGAAGCAGATCATGAGCATCGGCACCAAGAACATTCTGCAGAGCCTTGAGGCGTTTGTCCCTGGTATGGTGACGATGGAGAATAGCTCTATGGGATCTAACCCTAACGCACAGCAGGAGATCAATATCCGTGGTCGTGCCACCTTTGAGGGGAAGGCCAATATGCCGGTCTTTGTGGTGGATGGCTCTATCGTCTCGAGCGAATTTGTCTTCGATATGGATATGAATGAGGTGGAGAGTGTGACGGTACTTCGTGACGCCTCCGCTACAGCACTGTACGGTGCTAAGGGTTCGGCTGGTGTGATTGTGATCACCACGAGAGCACTGGAGGGTGGTAAGCTGAAGCTCCGCTACAATGGAACGATACGTACCTCTTTCCCCGACCTTTCGGACTATCACCTCCTCAATGCATCGCAAAAACTAGAGTACGAAAGGCTAGCAGGGCTTTACAATGATGCGAACCCTGAGCGCCGCTATGAGCTAGATAAGAAGTATGCAGCCCTTGCTACAGAAGTGGCTAGAGGGGTGGATACCGATTGGCTCGCAAAGCCACTGAGGGTGGGAGTTTCGCAAAACCACAATATCAATGTGGATGGAGGTGACGACTATGCTCGCTACAGCCTTGGGCTTCGCTATGGTAAGGACGCTGGTGTGATGAAGGGCTCTGGTAGAGATCGTCTCAACTTCACCTTTAATCTCTCCTACAGTCGCGAGAATCTATTTTTCATCTCTAATCTAGCTCGTGTGAGCTTTGTGAATAGCTATGATTCGCCTTATGGTGACTTTACCAACTTCGTGAATGCCAACCCCTACGACAGTCCCTACGATCAGACTGGCGAATTGCGTCAGCTCCTGAATCATAATCTCCGCAACCCTCTCTACGAGGCGTCGGTGGGGAATAAGAGCAACTCTAGCAACTTCGACTTTTTCAACACCACCACTCTACGTGTGTGGCTTGGCGACTTCCGAATTGATGGTGATGCAACTTTCCAAAGAGGGCGCTCTAATAGTCTAAGGTTTGTCTCCCCACGGTCGGGCGAATTTGCGACGACTAAAAACTTAAGCCAAAGAGGTAGGCTCTCGGAGACTTTCCGACGCTCTACCGACTTTGCGGCGAAGCTACTGCTTTCGTACAATAAGAATGTGATTGACGACCTCTTCCTCAGCGTGATGGGCGGTAGCAACATCGAGTATCGCTCCTCTCAGCTATCGAGCTACTCCTCTATCGGTTACTTCTCTGAGAAGCTAGCCGACCCAGGCTTCTCCTCGGGATATAGTGCTGGTAGCCGCCCAGTGAGTAGTGATGAGATCGTGACGGGTGTGGGCTTCTTTGTCAACCTCAATACAATCTACAAGGAGCGCTACTTCCTTGACTTTATCTACCGCTATGAGGGCTCCTCGCTCTTTGGTAAGAACACCCGCTTCGCCCCATTCTGGTCGGCAGGTGCGGGATGGAATATCCACAAGGAGCCCTTTATGGAGGGGGTGAATGTAGACCTTCTGAAGCTAAGGGTGAGTACAGGGTATCTAGGAAATGTCTCCTTCTCGCCCTACCAAGCCCTTACTACCTACCAGTATGGTGAGCGATTTACCTATGTTAAGGGAGCTGGTTCGGTGCCTATTACGATTGGTAACCCAGATCTGAAATGGGAGCGGACCATGAATAACAACCTCGGACTGGACCTTAATATCTTCAACGGTCGCTGGGATATGTCGCTCGACCTTTACTGGAAGATCACCGACAACCTACTTCTAGATGTGACGAAAGCCCCATCAGTAGGTGTGCAGACGGCGAAGCAAAACGTGGGCGAGATAGAGAATAAGGGTATCGAGCTCAGCACTAGAGTGGTGCCTATCCGCACTAAGGATTGGAACTGGACCCTTTCTCTAACCGCTTCGCACAACCGCAATAAGATCCGCAAGATCAGTAATGCACTGAAGGCTCAAAACGAGAAGAATATGGAGAAGAATGAGGCTGGCAAGCCACTGCCAATCTATGTGGAAGGGGAGTCGCTCACCACTCTGAAGGTGGTACCTTCGGCTGGTATTGACCCAGCTACAGGTAAGGAGATCTACATCAAGCGAGATGGCTCACTCACCTTTGATTATGACCCAAGGGATAAGATCACTGTGGGAGATAGCAGTCCTGTGGTATCGGGTATGATGAGCTCTTACCTCACCTACAAAGGCTTCTCACTGACTGCAGGTCTGAGGTACCAGCTAGGAGCTATGGACTACAATACCACTCTCGCTAGCCGAGTGGAGGGTGCCGACCCTAGGAAGAATGCCGATGAGCGTGTATTTAATGACCGCTGGACAAAGCCTGGAGATAAGGCTTCGTACAAGGATATTGCTGACTCAAGGGTGCCTATGCAGACCACTCGCTTTGTGTCAATGCACAACTTCCTAGAGCTCAGTACGCTCTCACTGGCTTACGACTTTAAGCCTATTGACCTTAAGTACTTCAATATCCGCAATCTACGCCTCGAGCTGATGGCGAATGATATTTTCCACTACTCTAGCATCAAGCAGGAGCGTGGACTATCGTACCCTTATGCGAGGTCGGTGGAGATGACCATACGTTTTACCCTTTAATGAAGTTAGGATCGAATGATGAAAAAGAATAATATATACCTATTCGTCACCGCTCTGCTACTACTCTCTGGTAGCCTTGTGAGCTGCAATAAGTTTCTCGACGTCCAACCCAAGGGAACTTTGCCAGAGGATGTACAGTTTAGCGACGAGCAAGGATTCAAAGATGCCCTCTATGGAGTTTATGCATTGATGGGTGATCAGGCACTCTATGGTGAGAACCTCTCCTATGGATTTGTGGACAAGCTAGGTCAGATGTTTAAGTACATCAACACCGCCAATCTCGACAACGAGATCACCAAGTATGAGTACACGAACCTTAATGTCCGCCCTATCATAGATAATATATGGGCTTCGCAATATTCCACTATCGCCGCGGTCAATCTGATTATCAAGCATGCCGAAACGACCGACCTCACAGGTGAAACTATGGATATCATCAAGGGTGAAGCGTATGCACTGCGTGCCTTCCTTCACTTTGATCTTGTCCGCCTATTCTGCGTAAGGTACGCCGACCGCAGTGGCAAGAGTGGTATCCCCTACGCCTTTGAGGCTGACCAAAATAATAAGGAACTCTTTGATATCGAAGGGGTCTACAAGAATATCCTTGCCGACCTCGACAAAGCGGAGACCCTTTTGCAGAAGGATAATACCCTCAATGCACCACTCGGTCTATCAAAAGACCCCTATTATGATGAGCGCTATTCGGAGCTGAATAAGTATGCTGTGATGGCACTTAAGGCACGTGTCTACTACACTATGGGCGACAAGACCAAGGCTGCAGAGTATGCCCGAAAGGTCATTAATGCCGATGTGAAAGGTAATAGCGAATCAGAGGAGGTGAAAGGGCTAGCTCTGACCAAGCCCAATGAGTTTAAGAATATCAAGAACTTCCCAGGCACAGGGGAGATACTCTTTGGTATCTATGCCGATAAGCAGGCACAGAATATCTACGACCTATTCCTCACCAACCCTCAGTCGGGCAACTTCACCGAGGCACGTAAAGACCTCAAGGCTCTCTACGAGACCGATAAGTTTACCGCCACCAATACCGACCATCGTTATGCAGCCTTCTACAAGGAGGAGAGCAGAGGCACCTTTGTCTATACCCGACTTATAGAGTCTGAAAACGAATTGACTCAAAAGACCTTCAGGGGCATCCCTCTGATACGTCTGCCTGAGATGTACTACATCCTCTCGGAGAGTCTATATGACACCAATAAGGAAGAGTCCATCAAGCTACTTAATGAAGTACGTGCTAGCCGTGGGTTAGAGCCCATTACAGACAACTCTTTGGACACCAAGGAAAACTATATCCAGGAGATGCTACGGGAGCGGATGCGTGAGATGCCAGGCGAAGGACAGATCTTCTTTGCCTATAAGCTCTACAACCTACCTATCTTAGCTCACAGTAGCAATCAGAGTTTTGAGCCATCAGAGGAGATCTTTGTGCTACCATGGCCAGAGAGCGAAAAAGAGTTTGGTAACGTAAGCAAGTAAATATAAGCATATGAAAAGTACATTATATAAGTCACTACTAATCATCGGTGCCACAGGGGGCCTACTACTAGGTGGTTGCTCCACTCCCTTGTCACAAAAGACCGATGAGCTAGGGATATCCACCGATGGTGCATACCACGGTGAGGGTAAAATATACTTTGACCAACAGACCAAAGCAGATACCCTCATCAATTACTCCTTTGGCCCTAATCCGCTAGAGGAGCAATCTCACGAGGTGAAAATACCTCTCCGTGTACTTGGGGATAAGTCGGAGCAGGCTCGTAGCTACAAGGTCACTATCGTAAAAGATAAGACCACTGCAGAGGCTGGCAAGCACTTCACCCCACTCAAGGAGAGCTACCAGTTTAGAGCTGGTGAGTACACCGATACTCTCCGTATCGAGTTACTTCGTAGTGAACTATCTGCCGAAGTCGAAGAGCCTGTACAGCTTACTATTAAGTTAGAGGGGACCACGGATCTACAGGTTGCCTTTGAAAAGCAAAACCAATACACCATCACCTTCAATAACTACTTAGCTATCCCTTCCCCCTGGATCTACTTGGGACCATATTACCTTGGAGACTATCACACACTCAAGTACATCAAGCTATTAGAGGCTTATGACCACGATGAGAATAAGTTTTGGGCCGACGAGAACTTTGGTGCAAAGTTTGCCGAGTGGATGCTCAACATCAAGAATGTACGCGATTACTTCCTAGCTCACCCCGAGCTAGAGGTTCCTCCCATTCCAGATCCATCTGCCTACCTAACATTTGTAGAATAAACAGTCAACGATATGAGCAAAAGATATATTTTAATCGCCCTAGCTAGTATGCTAGCACTCTCCTCCTGCTTTAAGGATCACAGCACCGAAGCAGACGTGGCCATCACAGAGCTTGTTCCCAAAGGAGAGCTACAAGAGATCTACCGAAGAGGTCAGGGGCTACCCCTGACTATCCCTTGCCCAGAGATAGAGATGAAGGGGGTTGAGAAGCCACTCACCTACTCATGGGAAGTCAATTACAAAGAGGTCTCAAAGGAGAAAGACCTGGTATATCCCTGCAATGAATTCGGTATCTTCCCTGTACGCCTTAAGGTAACCAATGGAGAGACTACACTCTTCTTCACGAGCCAAATCGATGTACAGTACCGGTACCGCAAGGGGATTTACTTCCTTTGGGGTGATGCTTCAGAGGCAAAAGTAGGGTATATTGACCCGCTTCAGCCCAAGGAGGATATCGACCTCAACTCACTAGCTCTCAACAATCCCAAAGAGACCTTCAAGGGAGAGCCTCACGACCTTGCCTTTTATGCCAATGAGAAGTATGGCTACAAAGGCTTCCTCCTCGCCGCCGGCAAGAATCTATATAGCTTCAGCCCCGACGAGATGAGGTTTTTAAAGCCACTGAAGCTCTCCACCGACGTGGTAGGCTTAATGGGCGACCCTAATGATAAGCTAGGTCCTTTTTTCTACAATGGGCGCTTTGGCATTATGGATGCGGTACTTCTTTCCGTTAATAATCAAGACTATCGAAAAGTGCTGACCCCATTAACCAAGAAAGAGTTTGGGCAAGAGCCTTATCTCGCTCCAAGACTACTTTATTGGAGAAAGGTGGGTGAGGCTTCTACCGATGGTTATCTAGTGTACGACAATCAAAATGAAGTCCTCCTAGCTAAACACAAAAAGGCTGAAGTGTGGTTCAAGGATGAGACCAAGGGTTATGAGCTACTAGAGATGCTGTCGCTCGACCGATCGCAGCAGATGGTCCTTTACCTCCGCTCAAAGAGCGACGGTTCTATTAAGGAGCTAAAGCTCAAGCCGGGTCTGTATAAGGCGGGTAAGAAGTATAACCACGACAAGGAGCTTACCTACACTGGAATGGTACCTACAAATGTCAAGCTAGCAAAAGGGAGTATCCTAGTGGCTGCTTCACTTCGTAACCTGATTTATTACACCGACCCTGAGGGGAAAGATATCTATGGGTACAGCATCGTATCGGAAGGCAATTATCAAAGCTCACCACTTCTCAAGACCCCAGCCGGGCAAAAGGTGGTGGATATGAAGGTAGATAAAGAGAGTAAGTACCTCTATGTAGCCCTTACCGATGGCTCTAAGTCGACGATTCAGCGGATCGACCTTGAGAATCACCAGGTAGATATGGAGTGGACCGACCTTCAGGTCAAGATCGTGAAGATAGCACTCAGAGAGGACAACCCAACCAATCTATAAAATACAAACATACACAGAGTAAAGAATAATGACAAAGGAGATAAGAGTCCTTACGGCTCTTCTTCTATCAGTAGCACTTCTGTGGGGCAATCCCACTGAAGTGTCTGCTGGTGGAAAGAAGCGCAAGGAGGAGAAGTACGCCAAAGTATTTAAGGATGCCAAGGTAGAGAAAGCGGTTGATGGCTTCCTTGGACTATACAAAAAAGATGGAAAGCTCTACCTAGAGATCCCCAAGTCGGAGCTAGGGAGTGAGCTACTCCTCGGTGCCGCCCTATCGAGTGTCTCAGACGGCACCATCCTCACACTAGGCATGAAGAGCGAGGAGCCGCTCTTGATGAGCTTTGAGCTAAGAGATAGCACCGTAGTAGTCAAGAAAGCCAATACCATCGTCTATGATGAGGGAGCCGACGAACAACTAAAGAAGGCACTCTCTATCAGTTATCGTGACCCCTACGTACAGGCTTTCCCGATTGAGGCATACGCCCCCGACTCAAGCGCTTTTCTCATCGATGCCACCAATCTACTAGCTCGGGAGAATAAGCTCGTTAGCGTCATCCCCAAGCACTCAGGCGAATTCACCCTTTCCGCTACCCCCGAGAGCTCTATGTCTTTTATCAAATCACTGAGCTCCTTTGAGGATAACGTCCAAGTGCGCGTGGAGCTCAATTACAAGCTCTCCGCCACTATGCTGGGAATGGTCTCTGTAGCAAGTGATATGCCCACCACTGTAGAGGCCACCTTTACCCTCATCAAACTTCCCAAAGAGGCCATGCCGGTAAGGGTCGCCGATACACGGGTAGGCACCTACACCACTACCAAACTACAGTTCCGCCCCGACCTCGATAAGTCCTCAAGCCTCTACCTCGCCAATAGGTATCGCCTGATCCCCCGCGACCTAGAGGCCTATCAGCGTGGCGAGTTAGTAGCTCCGATAGAGCCGATCGTGCTCTACCTAGACCCCACCTTCCCCGAAGATTGGAAAGAACCCATCCGACAGGGGGTGCTACAATGGCAAGGGGCACTGGCACAGGCAGGCTTCAAGGATGCCCTTCGCGTGGTAGACTACCCGACTGATGTACCCGACTTTGACCCCGACAACCTTAAATACTCCTGCATCCGATATATCCCCAATGGAGATGAAGAGATTTATGCCCCTTCGTGGGTGGATCCTCGCACGGGAGAGATCATTGCCTCGAGCCTTCTTGTCTCCAATAATATCGAGAAGCTATTCTACAAGTGGTACTTTACGCAATCGGCATTGGTAGATCCTTCCATTCGTAATACCCCCCTTCCAAAAGAGCGTCGTGATGCCATGCTCACCATGGCAATTGCGCACGAGATAGGGCATATACTAGGGCTGCAGCACAATATGCTTGCCTCTAGTGCCTATCGCACCAAAGACCTACGAGACCCTGCATTTGTTGCTAAGCACGGTATCTCACCCAGTATTATGGACTACGTAAGGCTCAATTACGTAGCTCAGCCCGAGGATCGGGTTCCCTTTGTCCTCCCACAGGTAGGTCCTTATGATAAGTATGTAGTGGAATGGCTTTATCGCTACTTCCCCGAGCACCATGGCGATACCAATAAAGATTCCGAAGTGCTCCAAGCAATGGTCGACAAGAAGAGCCAAGAGCGTATCTACCAGTACCTTCCAGAGCAGAGCTATGCCTTTGACCCACGGGTGATTGCCAATGACCTTGGCGACGACCCGATAGAGAGTAGCACCTTGGCGATTAAAAACCTTCAGCAGATCTCTCACAACTTCCCTGCATGGATCAAAGATGATGAGGATAGCCGAAAGAAGGATGCGCTGGACCTGGTGATAGCACAGCAATTTCATCAGCTCCTCAAAAACGTGATGCATCAGATCGGTGGCATACAGGTCAATCCTGCAAAGCCCACCAAGGAGACCCCACTCTACACCGTGCTCCCTAAAGAGGTACAGCGAAGCTCCCTCCGTTGGTGCGTAGATAGAATCAAGGAATTTAAGAGCTACGGCAATCAAGATCTAGAGCGTATGAGCAATATCCGCATCAGCTACTACGACCAGCTCTTCGAATTCCTCATCAACGATCTCTACAACACCCGCATGAGAGTGCTCACCTCCTCTCACATCGTACCAGGAAGCTACTCTCAGGCAGAGTGGTTTGCCGATATGAGCCAAGAGGTCTTTCGGAACATCCGCGAGCATCGCGACCCCACGCATGCCGAGATCTTGCTACAGCGTGGCTTTATCAACCTAGGCAAGGCAGAGGTGAGTGGCACCACGATCCCTACCAAGATGATTCCTGCTGCACTCAAGGAGGAAAATACCCCTACCCTTACCTCCTTTGGCGACCCACAGCGTAGCCCCTACCCTATGATCCGGCTAGAGGATATCGACGAGTCGGGGCTCCACTTTATGATTGCCCTAGAGAAGCTGCTCCCTCAGCTAGAGCGCGCAGCGAAAGAGGCAAAGTCGGCCGAGGCCAAAGCGCACTACTCCGTATTGGTATTCAAGACTAAAAAAGCACTTGAAGGAAAGTAATGAAAAGTAATATGATACAGCACTCTAGGCTCCCCCTCCTATTGATGCTTCTCTTTCTGCTAGGGGGCCCAGAGGTCTCGGCACAGTGGCTCAAGTCCAAGCGTACCTTTGCTAAGGAACAACGTGAGGAGAAGGAGCGTGAAAGTAAGCTGAGCCCCTATGAGCGTTTCTTTGAAAAGGATAAGCCCAAGAGTAGCCAAGGAGAGTTCCTAAAGCTACATCAAAAGGAGCAAAGACTCTATATTGAACTACCCGTGGAGCAGCTACAAAAGGAGATGCTGATGGCCGCTACCGTCACCGACGTTTCCAATCCACAGCTCGCGCTCCCAGGCTTTAAGAATAATGGTCCCATCCCTATCCAATTTGTGCAGAAGGATAGCCTCATCACCATGGAGGTGGTGAATAACGACCTGATGCTCGACCAAGCCAGCCAGCACCTCCTGGAGGAGGTAAAGGGGAGCTACACCAATGTCACTCTCCACACCTTTAAGTTGGTCGGCTATGCAACGGATAGCACCAGCTTGCTTTTTGAGGTGACCGACTTCTTCCTCAAAGAGCAGCGTTTCTTTGACGGCTTGGTAAGCAACGTCGGCTCCTACCGCCTCTCCTCTAGCCCCAATTCAGGACTATCCTACATCGATCAGATCAAGTCTTTTGAAAATAATGCCGTCGTAACCGTTGAGCGCTCAGCTATGGTATCGCTAGCCAATCAGAGGGGTACCGCCCTCAAGGATTACCCCGTCACCTATCGCCTCACCTACTCCATTGTAGAGCTCCCCGAGGAGCCGATGATACCGCGACTAAGCGATACCCGTATCGGCTACTTCCTCACGGAGAAAAACATCCTACACACCGAGAGCGGTCAGATAGAGCCAGCTACCTTTGCACGACGCAGGAGGGTAGAGCCACTCCACCCCGAGGTCATTGCCCAGGGTGGCCTATCGGAGGTAAAGAAACCAATCGTCTACTACATAGAGGATACCTTCCCCGAGCGCTGGCGTGCTGCTATCAAGGCAGGGGTGCTCAGGTGGAATAAAGCCTTTGAGCGAATTGGGCTCAAGGATGTAGTGCAGGTAAGGGACTTCCCAAAGGACGACCCACAGTTCGACCCAGATAATATCAAGTACTCTTGCATCCGCTACATCCCTGTAGGGATTGAGAATGCTATGGGTCCATCGTGGTATGACCCCCGCACAGGGGAGATCATCAATGCCTCGGTGATGGTCTATAGCAATGTGATCAAGACCCTCAACAACTGGTGCTTTGTACAGACCGCACAGCTCGATCCTACCGTACGCACCAAGACGCTTCCCGACGACCGATTTATGGAGGCACTAGAGTATGTGATCGCACACGAGATAGGGCATACCCTTGGGCTGATGCACAATATGGCCGCTTCAAGTGCCTACACGGTAGAGCAACTCCGCTCTCCCGAGTTCACCAAGAAGTACGGTACCACCCCCAGTATCATGGACTATGCCCGCTGGAACTACGTGGCACAGCCCGAAGACAAAGGGGTCAACCTCAATCCTCCCTTCTTAGGCGTCTACGACTACTACGCCATTGAGTGGGGATACAAGGTGTTCCCTGAGCTAGGTGGCGACTTTATCAAGGAGAGCAAAGCACTGCAAAAGTTTGTAGCAAAGCATGAGAGCAACCGCCTCTATAAGTACGGTGCACAGCAATTGGGACTTCGCCTTGACCCCTCAGCGATTGAGGAGGACCTCAGCGATGACCCTGTAAAGGCAGGTGAGCTAGGGCTACGCAACCTACAGTACATCCTCAGCCACCTCGATGAGTGGATCCAAGACGACCCCGATGCCGACCACCGCAACGACCTCTATGAGCAGATCCTAGGACAGGCCTACGGCTATTACAATAATATCTTTGCCTTTGTCCCTGGCGTGATACTCACCCAGTCTTCGGAGCAGTCGGGAATACCCCGATACCAAGTGCTACCACGCGAGAAGCAACGCGCCGCAGCTCTTTGGCTACTCAATAATGTAGCCAACTTCCGCAAGCTAGGGGAGCAGGCACAAGCAACACACCTACAAGTGGCTGCTTTGAAACCTTTCGAACTGGCAGAGGGCGATATCATGAAGATGGCGATGCTCAATACCAGTAAGCTAGCTATCTCCAATTACTTCGACCCCACCTCCTACTCCCCACTAGAGTACCTTGAGGATGTCTACCAACACGTATTCCGTAAGACCCTTAGTAGAGACGAAAGAGTGAGTAGTTACGAGCGGCGTTTTCAGGAGATATTCGTGAGGTACCTAGTGGCAGCAATGGCCTACTCACTAGATAACATCTACCCTGTAGGCTTCAAAGGTAGTGACGACCTAGCACTTCAATTTGCCCAGAACTACCCCCACCTACGCCCCATATGCCCACATACCGAGTGTGAGGAAACATCCATCCAACTCCTAGGATTTGGCAATGACTACGGTATGGTGGACCACCTATGGGCACAGGCAATCAACCTCACCACCGACTATACACTCGACTATACCATCAAGGTGAGAAAGCTACTTGAGAAGGTCACAAAAACCACCAGCGACCCTACCCTCAAAGCCCACTACAAGCTACTTCTCAACACCATTAATCGCAGACTCGAGAAGTAGTCATCCCAACCTACATACAACCAACTGCGAAGCGAGGCATCTCCCAAAGGATGCCTCGCTTTTTATATATAATCCTCCAATTGGTTGTTGCTACTTCTTAATTTTTTTGACGCAGTAGCTTAATGGGAGCGCAATCTAATGGTTACTTAGAAACGATACTTTTGCACAAGTTATTTCAAATACAAACTAAAACGGTGGTAACCGCTTACTGTCACTAGCTACTGCATGTGTCTTAAGCGAAATGAATGATTACAGAAGTACAGATGAAGATGATTAATGATGAGATGAGGGCTGCGTGGGTACATCATTTATTACCTGTGTTGCTCATACTTCTATCCTCCTTTGGTATGGCACAAGGGCAAGAGATAGAGGTGCGTGGTAAGGTGGTGGATGAACAAAACCAACCACTTATAGGGGTGACGGTAACCCAAAAAGGTGCAGGGAAAGGGACCACGACCAATGCTGATGGTCTCTATAGGCTAAACGTCTCCAGTGACGCCCGACTGACTTTTACTTTTGTGGGCTTTCATACTGTAGAGGAGAAGGTCAATGGGAGGAGCGTGATT
Organism: Porphyromonas sp. HMSC077F02; assembly: GCF_001815465.1. NCBI lineage: Bacteria > Pseudomonadati > Bacteroidota > Bacteroidia > Bacteroidales > Porphyromonadaceae > Porphyromonas > Porphyromonas sp. HMSC077F02. The sequence continues at coordinate 65,753 of NZ_KV820630.1, forward strand.
AATGTGGTTTTGAGGGAGGATAATCAGCTCTTGGGTGAGGTGGTGGTCATCGGGTATGGAACTCAGAAAAAGGTTAACCTAACTGGTGCGGTATCTACCATTAGCAGTAACGATCTGGAGGATAGGCTCTCACACTCCGTAGCCAATATGCTACAAGGAGCAGTGCCTGGACTAAATGTCACTACCTCTAAGGGCAAACCAGGCTCCTCAGGGGTACTGAATATTAGAGGCGTCAACTCTATCAACTCAGCTGATCCTCTCGTGGTGATAGATGGAATCACAGGGACAGCGGCAGATCTTGCACGTCTTAATCCTAGCGACATTAAAACGATCTCGATCATTAAAGATGCCTCAGCAGCAGCTATATATGGTGCCCGTGCTGCTTTTGGTGTAGTACTTGTAAGCACTAAGTCAGGCTCGGATAGCCAAAAGACGTCTGTGAGATATAGCGGCCGCTTTGGTTGGGACGAACCAACCACCTCCACAGACTTTGATAGCAGAGGATATTATTCGATACTCCACGTCAATACTTTTTGGCAGGCAGATAATGGTAAAAACTACATAAGGTATACCGACAAAGATATGGAGGAGCTCTGGGCGCGTGTCAATGACACCACTGAACAACCAGGGCGCCCTTGGGTAGTTGAGGAGATCCGCGATGGCAAGAAACAATGGGTTTACTACGGCAATAACGATTGGTGGCATCTATTATTTCGCGACAAACGCCCTGTGCAGCAGCATAATGTGAGTATCTCTGGTGGGACGGAGGCTGTATCTTATTTTATCTCTGGCAATTACAACCGTCAAGAAGGAATGCAGAGAACCTATCCTGATATATTTGATAGGTATACGCTTCGGTCCAAAGTGGGAATAAAAATCAATAAGTGGCTAGATCTTGAGAATAACACGTCATTCTACAAGTCGTCTTACTCATCCATAGGGGATGGAGATATTGAGGATTTAATTGCTTATAGTGCTAGGCATGCTTTGGCAGTTTACCCACTCAAGAATCCAGATGGATCGTGGCTCTACGGCACTCCCTATCAAAGCTATAAAGTAGGAAATGGGCGGCATATTATGCTCAATGAGAATACTCATAGACTTCTCGAGAAAGGGCTCAACTTGACGAGTACCACGAGGCTGGTATTTCATCCCATTGAGCCTCTCTCTGTGACAGCCGACTTTACCTACCGATTTAATCAGTCGCAGAAAAAGGCACGCTCCTCGGAGATGTGGTTTAGGCAGCGACCAGGTGACAAGCTGGAATCGTATAATACAGGCGCAGGGCAGAATAATCTGACTGAGACGATCTCCAACTCTGACTTCTACGCCACCAACGTCTTTGTCAATTACGATCAAAAGTTTAATGAAGTCCACTCCATCTCGGCTGTCGTTGGTATGAACTCTGAGTATTACTATCGGAAAAATATCAGTGCTTGGGGAAATGACCTCACATCAATAGACCTTGATGACCTTGACCTCGTAGGCATGAATGAGGATGGAATTACCGAAACTGGCGTAGGTGGAGGGCAAGTCGATTACGCTCTACTGGGCTTTTTCGGGAGAATCAACTACTCCTATATGGATCGGTACCTCATTGAGATAAGCTGTAGGTATGATGGCACTTCACGCTTCAAAGAGGGTCAGCGATGGGGCTTCTTTCCCTCAGCATCGGTTGGTTGGAGAGTCTCAGAGGAGCCATTTTTTAGACCCCTTAAATCGTGGGTGGATAATCTCAAACTAAGGCTATCTTTTGGTTCACTCGGTAATCAGAGTGTCTCCTCCTATTATCCCTACCTGAGGCTGGTAAAAATGGGCACACTCAGAGAGTATACCTTTGGGGAGGGTGGTTTGAAAGCTAAGTACTCAAAGCTTACAGACCCTCTCGCACCCGACTTGACTTGGGAGACTGTACAGCAGTGGAATCTTGGATTTGACCTAGCGATGCTCAATAATAGGCTAAATATTGACGCAGATATCTATCTACGCAATACGCTCAATATGCTCACCGAAGGCGTGGCACTGCCAAGTGTGTATGGAGCTAAATCGCCCGAAACAAATGCTGCAGATATGCAAACGAAGGGGTATGAAATCTCTATCGATTGGCGGGATCAACTAGTGCTTGCCGACAAGCCATTCAGATATTCACTAGGGTTTTCACTCAGTGACTACCGCAGCTATATTACTAAGTACGACAATCCCAATAAGACTTTTGCCAAGAAGTATTACGAAGGGATGAGACTAGGAGAGATCTGGGGATTTGTCACTGATGGGCTTTTCAAGACAGATGAAGAGGCAAAGCAGTATGCTAAGGAAGTAGATCTGAGCTACAGGAGCGGGCGATTGACTGGCGGGTGGCTGGCAGGCGACGTCAAGTTTGTAGACCTCGATGGTGATGGGCAATGGGGTATTGGTCAAAACACAGTGGATCACCCAGGAGATCGAAAGATACTGGGCAACTCTCTCCCCTCCTTATCCTATGGTATCAGCTCAAGCTTCAATTGGAGTGGCATAGATGTATCACTCTTTTTCCAAGGTACCGGCAATCATTACTGGTACCCTCATGGCCAGACGATGAGCTACTGGGGAGGTTTTGGTTATCCATATCTATCATACCTTCCAAAGGGGTTTATGGATAAAGTATGGACTGAAGAAAAACCCGACTCTTACTTCCCCCGCCCTCGTGCATATGGGGCAACAGGTGGTTACTTGGCCGTGGTGAATGATAGATACCTCTTAAACGCTAGGTATCTAAGGCTTAAAAACCTTACCATAGGCTATTCATTACCCCACAAACTACTCGAAAAAGTAGGCATAGAGAGCCTACGTCTATATGCTAGTGGTGAAAATATCTACTATTGGTCGCCATTAAAAAAGGTCACACAGTACATTGATCCTGAGGCAGCGTTCAATAGGTCGAGTGCCGTCAATAATAATGCCTATTACCCTTGGCCCAAAACGTATATGTTTGGAATCGATATAAAATTCTAATAAATAGGAAGTAAGTATGAAACGAAAAGATATATTGCTCGCAACTGTACTAACTCTCGTAATAGCTCTGACAAGCTGTAAGGGTCTGGACCTATCTCCGAAAGATAAAATGACAGAACCAGAGTACTTCAAAAATGCAACAGAGTTGGAGCTCTTTAGCAACCCATTTTACGATGATATCTTAGATAAGAGCCCCTATGATAAGCAGAGCGATATTATGGTACAATCTATCCTTAGCGAGGTGATGGAGGGTGGTAACCGTCGCACAGTGCCAGCCTCTGGTAAAGGGTGGAGCTGGGGTGTACTCAGAGACATCAATACACTTCTGGAATATATTGATCGGTGTGAAGATAAAGAGGCCGTTAACCATTACTCGGCCGTTGCTAAGTTTTTCCGCGCATTCTTCTATTATGATAAGGTGGTGAGATTCGGTGATGTACCATGGTATGATAAGCCTTTGGAAGATGGGGATGAAGGGCTATACAAAGCGAGAGACTCGAGAGAGCTTATCATGACCAAAATCATCGAAGACCTTGATTATGCCATTAAATACCTGCCAACCAAAAAGAGTGTCTACAGAGTGAATAAGTGGTCGGCTCTAGCACTTAAGTCGCGTGTCACACTTTTTGAGGGAACCTTTAGGAAGTACCACAATATCAATTTACCTGGGCACGATTATAAGTATTATCTAGAGCTCGCGGAGCAGTCTGCCTTGGAGGTCATCCAAAAAGGTCCTTATAAGATCTATAATACCGGACACCCCGAGCGTGACTACCTCATGCTATTTGCAACCCCCGATGCCAATAAAGAGGAGTACATCCTTGCAATTAAGTTTGACTATGCACTCGGTATTAGGAATAATACCACAGCCTTTACCATTCAGCCTTCCCAAGGCCTTCCAGGCATCACTCGTAAATTTATCAATACATTCCTGATGAAAGATGGGTCTCGATTTACGGATCAAAGCGGTTGGGAGACAATGACCTTCAATGAAGAAGTCCTTAACCGCGATCCTAGACTAGCTCAGAGTATACGCACCCCAGGATATACCCGTATCAATACATCGGAAATCCTCCCTCCGGATCTCAACGTTGCCCCAACTGGCTATCAACCTATTAAGTTTGTACAAGATCCAGCCTCCAATAGCGGGAATAACGACCGCACAGGCTCCTCGGACGTAGACCTACCCATATTCAGGCTAGCAGAGGTGATGCTGAATTATGCAGAGGCAAAAGCAGAGCTAGGCACTTTGGAGCAAGCGGACTTGGATAAGACGGTAAAAGTGATCCGTGACCGTGCAGGAATCCCCAATATAAATATGGCCGATGCCAATGCTATTCCCGATCCCTATCTCACCTCAGATATTACAGGATATCCTAATGTGGAAGGTGCAAATAAGGGCGTTATCCTAGAGATCCGCCGAGAGCGGACTATTGAGCTTCACCGCGAAGGACTGAGGTTTGACGATATTAGGCGGTGGAAAGCAGGGTACGTTATTGACCAAGCCATCACCGGCATGTACTTTCCTGGCCCTGGAGAGTATGACCTCTCTGGCGATGGAAACATTGATACCATCCTATATACAAGCCAACAAGGTAAGCCCAAGGAAAAGGAGGGGGTAGTCACCTTGGAAATCGGCAAGAAGATATTCCTAACAGGTGGTGACAAAGGGTATCTCAACCCTCATCATAATTCAGAGAGAAATGGCTTCAATGAGCAAAGAGACTACTTCTACCCTATTCCTATTGATGATAGGACACTCAACCCCAACCTGACACAAAATCCAGGATGGGTCGATGGACTAGATAAGTGACAAACTAATAAGATTACATAATAGATTAATAGACTGAGATATGAAGAAAATAACCCTAACCATAGGTACCTTACTGCTACTAGCCACAAGCACCGTAGCACAAGACAAGGTGACAGGATATGTATTTGAAGACCAAAATGCCAACGGACGCATGGATCGTAGCGAGAAAGGGATCCCTGGAATAGCTGTCTCTAATGGCGTGGACGTGGTACAGACGGATAGCAGAGGTTGCTATGAGCTACCTATTGGCGACGATACTACCATCTTTGTGATAAAACCGGCTGGCTACAAAGTGCCTACCGACCACCAATTTATCCCTCAATACTTCTATCATCACAAACCTATGGGCAAGAGTGATGCTTTTAAGTACCCTGGGGTACCAAAGACTGGGCAACTACCCAAGGAGGTCAATTTTGGTCTCACCAAGTATGATGAGCCGGTAGACTACTCCGTGATCCTATTTGGCGATCCCCAACCCTATACAGATACCGAAGTCAACTACTTCGGACGCTCCATAGTAGATAGAGTGGTCAAGAAAGAGGATACCTTATTCGGCATATCACTAGGCGATATCGTAGGCGACTCACTGCCACTAAATAAGGGGTATAAGGCCGAGCTAGCAGCTCTAGAGCTCCCATGGTACCACGTGATCGGCAATCACGATCATAATTACGATGCCCCCAATGAATGGCTCGCCGATGAGCGTTTTGAGCTTGAGTATGGCTTGGCCAACTCGGCATTCAACTATGGAAATACACACTTTATTATCCTTGATGATATCAGATACCCCAACCCCAATGGAGGGCGAGGCTATACCGCTGGATACCGCGAGGATCAGCTTAAGTTTGTGAAGAACAACTTACAATTCGTGCCAAAGGACAAGCTAATAGTCATTGCACAGCATATCCAGCTGAAAGACACCTCGGCCGACGATAAGCCCTTCGGCAATGAGGAGGAGAGACAACAATTACTGGATCTCCTGAAAGACTACCCCAAGGTACTCTTTCTCTCAGGTCACACTCACTTCCAAATGCAGCTGCCAATTACAGCCGAAGATGGGTGGAAAGGCAAGGAGACCATTTGGGAATACAATGTAGGCACCACCTCAGGCGATTGGTATAGTGGCGAGCTCGATGCCGATGGGCTACCCTGTGCTATGATGCGCGATGGAACACCCCAAGGATATGCCTACCTCAATATCAATGGTACCCAGTACTCCCTCGAGTATCGGGTAGCAGGCGCTCCATCCGAGTATCAGATCAATCTATTTATCCCGAAAGTAGTACCTCACAAAGGGCGTAGCAATTACCACTTTGTCGCCAACTTCTTTATGGGTCACGAGAATGACCTCGTAGAGTATCGCATCAATGGCGGAGCGTGGAAGAAGATGAGACATACCCCTATGGCCGATCCTTCTCTCACCGAAATGGTAATGAAATGGGATACAACCTCCGAAAAACTATCGGGAAGGCGCCCCTCCTCACCTATAGAATCCTCTCATATTTGGATCGGAAGGCTAGATAAATCGCTAGCTCCTGGACTATATGAGGTAGAGGTGAGAGCTACCGACCGATTCGGTAAAGTACATACCGCCAAAGGGCATTATAGCACCATGTAGGGGTCATAACGCCAGCCACCACACCTTTCGGTAACCAAGGATCAGACGATCATTTTCGGCGTATAGGTCAAAATGGTGGGCGAAGTAGAAGAAAAAAACAGATACCTTTGTTCGTTGACCTGAAACGTAGCCGGCTCTGCAGGGGTGCAACCGGTGAGGGATACGGTCAATGGAGTCAGAACAGTTTACACTGACAGGGGAGGGGTACTATTGCCCCTCCTCTTTTTTGGATGTAAACTGGGCGATATCCCTATGCCTAAAAAACCCATCCACGAATCGTTTCTTGTGAGCTTGGGACATTCCATTATGCGCTCTAAGACGGCTTTTGAGTGCAGTAAATAGCCCTTCAATGGCGTTATTGGTTTTAGGGATCTGTATATCCGGATGTTCCTCGTAAGTAAAGAGTGTAGGGAGGTATTGACGAAAGGAAAAGTGGGCTGATCTAAGTGATTTGTGCGTGTATTGCCATTTGCCGTTTTCATCATTTATTGTCTTCTCCTTGAGAAAAGTATCCCACTTGGTCTCCCACTTTTTGAGCTGCGAGCAGAATGTGATATGGGACATCTTTCCTACACTCATAGCAAGTGCCAGAAGCTCTTGAGACGCCGGTAGTTTGGGTCGAAGAGTAAGTTTTCGTCGGACGATTGCGATAAAGTGATACTGGCACATTTGTGTGGGAAAATGCTTCAGTGCCACATCAAGACCGACTCCTCCATCAGTTACCACTGCCAATATCTTATAGCCCCCTTCCTCTATCTTTTTAAGGGATGTTGCGTAGTCCACTTTGCTTTCGTGAGAGATCCACTCCCGATAGAGTACGCAACCACTTTTATCGTCCAACGCAACGATTAGTCCTTGGTTTCTACCCCAATACGTCTCATCTATGTGAATAACTCCATCGCTTAATATGGGCGTCTTAAAGTCAACTGAGACCTCCTGAAGTCTCCGTTTTATCGTGCTCGGACTTACTCCAAGTGCTTCCGCGATTTTAGCCTGCGGTAAGCCACTCTGGTACAAGTCCCATATCTGCTCCTTACTTATGTGCCTTTTTCCTGTGAACGATGAGCCACAGTTCTTGCACAAATATCTCTTGTGTGTACCCCTGCGTCCATGACTAATCACACTGAGGCTCCCACACTTCGGACATTTTTTGGTTCATTTTTTCGCCTTTTCAAATGCTCAAAGATACGATAAACACTGGCTTATCCCCCTGTATCACCCACCGTTTTGACCTATACATTCGCGTTGGCTCACTTTTAACACTTCAAAGCTTTTCAAACCCTTATTTGTCTCTCTATACCTAGAAAAGACCTTTAACTCACCCACCATTTTGACCTATAAGTCTCATTTTCGTTCAGCAGTGCCCTATTTTATCCATCTGCAGATGGACAAAATAGGGCACCCTCGTAGGTAAGGATTCCCTTGTGAAAATAGGTCATTGGGAATGGCTGAAAAAGCTTTCGGGATGGGATTTTGTAACTACCTGATAATCAATAGTATTATCTAATCAAAAACTGAGTTGCAACTAAGCATTTGCTTTGTTGCAACTCGTCGTTTGCTTAGTTGCAACTTGCCGATCGCTTAGTTGCAACTGGAATTTTACCCTACTATAGTGGCGGGTATTTTGTAGGCTCGGTGTTAAGATGAAAGGAGGGGGCTCCACCGCATTAAATGCGGTGGAGCCCCCTCGGGGTAAGTTAAAAGGGTAGTGGGTTAGCGGATTCTTAGTCGATAGTCCTCTACCTCTCCGTAATTGAAGACCTCATCAGGCATTGGATAGCCTTCGTTCATCTTCATACTTACTCTTACACGATAGAGCCCTGACTCCATTCTGTAAGGAAGGGTAAACCACCCGCTCACTTGCTGGTAACCGTATCTTGATGCTACCAACTCGTTATTGGTAAACTTACCGTCCTTATTGTAGTCGATCCAAATACGCCAGTAGCACCAATAGGTCTGCTGAGTTCCGAATGATGGGCTCAAAGAATAGCTAAGTGCTCGTCCAGGAGTACCAGTGATGTGATGGGTATTGATATAGGAGGCATAGTTATCTCCTCGTGAATTATTCTTCATATCGCCAATATACACACTGCTGATATAGCCATAGTTGGAGTCCTTACCGTAGGAAACTGGATAGGGGTCATCCTCTGGATCAGGAGTTGGATCGGGAGTTGGATCGGGGGTTGGGTCAGGAGTTGGCGTGTACTTATCCTTGATATTTACGAGATAGTCCTCTACCTCTCCGTGGTCAAAGACCTCGCAAGGCTCGGCCGCAGCTCCCCACTTCATGGATACCCTCATGCGGGTATTGCCCTTGGTAGCCCCTGCTGGGATAGAGATCCGCTTGGAGGCTGCCACATTGGACTGAGTGGTATTAAAGTCGGCAACTAGCTCATCACTCGAGAATACTTTATCACCATTAAAGTCGATCCATACTCTAAAGTACTCTGGGTAGCTACCATAGATAGAGCCTGGGGTAAGGGTGAGTGTATAGCTCTCCCCCTTCGTTAGCTCAATAGCCTTGCTACTAAAGTAATTGTAGCCACCAGTATCACCACGGGTAACGTTATTGACATTAGCAAGAGATACTTGTGCAATGTAGGTGCTCCGAGCATACCTACCCATAGACTTGCAGTAGTCACCCGAAGGGGTAGGAGTAGGATCTACACCGCCACCTTGGAGTAGTGCTTCTACATAAGGACGGAATATCTTGGCTCCACCTGCAGCATTAAGCCCCTTATCGATCACACCATTTTTGAGTACAAAGGTACCCTCTTTACTGATAAATAATAGGTCGGGTACCGTCTTGATACCTAGCTGCTGAGTGATGAAATCCCAATGCTCCCATTGACCACCTGGGTTCACGTCGAAGCTATAAAACTTCACCTTCCCCTTGTACTCACGGGCTAATAGCTCCACACTTGGCTGAGTATGCTCGCAGTAGCTACAATCAGTTGCCTTGAGATAAACGACCATAGGTGCGGTATAGCCACGACCAACATCTACACGATTGCCACCACGGAAGGTGAGCATCTGCTTGTATTGGTTGATGTTGAGTGGAGTGATGTCGCCAGTCTCAGGAGTAGGATCGGGATCAGGGTTGGGGTTAGGCCTCTGATTAGGCTCAATGCCGATCACGATATCCTGACCATAGTTAAAGCCTCCGCTACCGCCACCAGTACCGAGAGAGTTGGGGTCAAGGGCATGGAGTAGGAAGTATCCATCCGACATACCTCCCCACCCCCAATTGATATGGAAGTAGCCTCCGCTATAGCCATCGCAGACAAAGGAGTGACCACCACCATTGCCCGAGCCAGCATACTGTACTGGGCGCCCGTTGGCTAGCTCATTGTAGACGATATTGGTCCACTGAGCCGTATTATAATTGGAGCGATAGATATCACGGATGGTATTTTTGTAATAGAAGTGATCTCTCAATAACCCTGGCACGTAGTACTGCCATGTACCGCTACCATAAGCAGAGAACATCATATTAAGTCCCACTGCCACATCATAGGAGAGCTGTGCAATTTGGTGATTGCGTTGGCGAAGGGTAGCCGCTGGCATTTGATCCCAGAGGTACTCTTTATTAAAATTGGCATACTTTCCATCGTGGGTAGAGGTATGAGAGCCAGTACCACGAGGTGGATACTTCCAGTATCTCATAATCTGAGTAGTGGCTGTAGCAACACAGCCTACTGGATGACCGTATGGGATGTACTCATTGTAGTAGGGAGATTGATTCCAGCGGATATTGCCTAGCAATGGGGCAATATTATTATAAGCACGTAGCGACTCCTCTACCACCACGCCATTGATAGCTTGGTCGTAAGCTGCTCGGAGAGCCTTTGTCACAGGAGTTACCTGACGGAGAGAGTCAATGCTTCTGGCATAAGCTCCTAGGAAGCTAAGCACGTTGGAGGCCTCGGCTGGGCGCTCCTCTACGCTAGCATTGGCGAGCTCTGCTCCGAAAAAGCTACCATCCTCAGAATACCCTAAGATAGGGAAGGTGACATTCCACGCAGAGACCACCACAAAGCCTTTATTGATATTGAATACATAATAGGCTGGGAGAGATGACTGAGCATCGGTCTGTGCATCAGACGAAGCAGCCCGAAGAGCGGTGGAACTTGTCGGCTCGGCAAAAGCTAATTCTATTCCCGAAATCTGATCGGTATCAGTAGCCCCCTTTAGAGCACCATTTTCCGCAAAAAACCTAAGGGCAATCGCCTTGGCCTCATCTACGGAGAGGTGGCGTGCCTCAGTGGTAATGGGCTGGTCGTCACCATCGCTAGGCACTCCTCTTCCCTCCGACTTACAGCCTATCAATAGGCTGGCAGAGGCAAAGAATAGACCTGCGATGAGCAGCAGCCACAAAAAACTTCTTCTGTTCATAGTCAAAAGTTGTTTGGGTTAATTATTATTTAGTTCACATTAATATTACAGTTGAGAGATAGTGCCATCTACTTGGCGGATGCCGTTATCAGCTTGGATATCGAGCACTAGGTTAGCTTCGCGCTGGTTGGTTCGCTTCTCTTGGGTAAAGAAGTTGAATGCTCCCCTATTCGCCATCATGAGCAGCTCGCGAACGGTGCAGGTAGTGCTCTCAGAGCCGAGGTCATAAAGGTTGCGAGTACCATTGGCTACAGCATGCCCGAAGTATCCACTGATGGTCACCTCCATCTTTAGGAAGTCGGCCATACTCATACCCTGTGGACGCTTAAGAGACACCTCGAGACCCTCCGTATCAGGAAGTGCAACATCTTGCTCTGGGTCATCGATACGGATATAGTTATTCACTGGACGCTCAAAGATAGTCTGCTCGCGACCACCTGCTAGTGCGATAGTCACCTTACCATGTACATACAAAGGCTTGATATTATCCGACTTAGCTCTCAGCGTACGTGGAGTAAAGCGAAGGACTAGCTCATCCATATCTGGAACGAAGTAAGACTCGTTGCGAACAAAGTCACTCGTGAGGACTACTCTTGCTACTGAATTATCATGAACATACCTAAGAGTATAAGCCACTGGCTTAGCCGAAGAGGCGGAAAGTGGACTTGATAGGCTCTTCTTGAAACCTTCCCAACCCATAGACATACCATATCCGTGCTCTTGAGAGGTGCCACCGATGATACGAGACTTAGATACAGAGGCATCTAGGATCTCCTTGTACTTGGTTTGGAGATTGATATCAATATTCTCAGTAGGTACATTGAGGTTAAGGGCGGCTACCACATCGTGATACTCATGCTGGCTTGAGATAACAGCAAAGCCCATACGGCCGTAGAATACCTCGGATACATAGACAGGCATCACTCCGTCCATATCCTCTACATTGGCAGTCTTGAGGATAAACCCGTCAGGGATATCCACTGCGATGCTAAATACCTTTTGAATCGCCTTGACGAGCACGTGGGTCTTCATCTTTTGGTGTGAAGTGCTTAGGTTGAGCTTAGCAATAAGGTCCTCCTTTTGGTAACCGACACCCAGCTCTGCCCCGATCTCTGTAGAGCTAGAGAGTTCGTTGATTTCGTATACGGTGGTAGCTGCTAGTGGCATGTTTTGTGAGCCAAACCAACGCTGTACCGTAAGATTGTAGTCGCTAGCCTTAGGATTGATATAGCTGGCTACATAGTTATTCATAGGAGAGGCAGGGATAAGGTCTATGGCACTCCAAGTCACCTCACCAGTAGTCCCAGGAAGCTTTACATACCTACCATTGGTGATAGAGCTACCTACAAAGACACTTCCTGGGTAGATAAGGCTACCTGCTGGGTTGAATATAGAGAGCTCATCAAAGGCAAATCCCGAATTATACACCTTACGCTGGGTGATATAGATACCATGCAGACCACCGAAGGTACCTGGCTCGACTACCTCGCCATCAATCTGTGGAGCGATAGGATCAAGAGGTGGAAGATTTTGTCCAACTTCCCCTTGATCCATACCATCAGGTAGAGGCAAGGCACGTACCTGAGCCTTTAGATTAGAGGCATCTTGAGTCTCCTCTGGGGTGTTAGGCACTTCAATATTATCCTTTTTACAGCTAGCAAGTGCTATCACCATACCGAAGATGAATAGCAGTGAAATAAATATCTTTTTCATAGTTGCTTATCGTTTATTATTGTTATTTCTGATTAAAGTAAGACCGAGGCTGGCTACCTAGACACCTAGTAGTAATAGGCTCTCCATCACCAAAGGATACAGAAGTATAACCGTTGGGTACCTCTTCCACCTCCTTAACATCATGGAAAAGGTCAAATAGCACAGTAGCAGAGTAATCTCTACTAGCATTTTTGCGCGTTGTAACAGTAAGGGAGTGGTGAACTGCATTAAAGAGCAGATCCTGTAGGCGTATGCTGTACTTGCTCTCTCCGAGGTCGTCACCAGTAATGGTACCTGCTGCATTGGTATTATAGAAGTGCGTATCGATGTAAACCCTCTGATTGAGGAAGTCTTGCATACTCATTCCCTCAGGACGCTTAATGGTAATGGTGGTGTTCTCGGCACTTGGAAGCCCTGATTGCTTCTGCTTATCGAGCTTTATATACTTGCTCATTGGGATCCATACTAGTCGATAATCGGTGCTTTCCCCCGTGGTCGATAGCTCTCGTGGCACGGTAAGCACTGTGTGACCCCATACCTGGAGGTCGTCCTTGGTACCAGCATTGGCCTTGAGCTGAGCAGGGCGCAATGAGAAGGTGATCTCATCGCAATCCTTTACGAAGTAGCTCTCCGTGACTGGGTACTGACCACTCTGCACTACTCGAGCAACAGAATTATCATCGGCATACCTAAGGGTGATGGCTACGGGTACTGCCTCTGAAGGAAGGAGCTCGGTACTCATTCCTTGCTTAAAGCCTTCCCAGCCCTCCTTTACAGACAGACCGTGGTCGCCAGACTTACCGCCGGTAAAGACATACTGGGTAAAGGTCTCATCGAGAATCTTCTTGTACTTAGCAGAGAGCTCAAAGTGGAACTTAGGCACCATAATCTCTAGAGCTGCTAAGACCTCTCTATAATCATGGTCGGAAGAAATGAGTGCATACCCCATACGACCATAAAATACATCGGAGATGTATACTGGCATCACCCCACCAAGGGCGTTGGGGCTGGCACTGAGTAGATGCTGGCGATTGGGGAGGTCCATAGAAACGGAGTAGAGCTTCTGGACAAACTTCACCAATATGTGAGTGCGTAGCAAACCTCTCTTACCCTCAAATACAATTCCTGCCTTGGCATTTTCACTCTCAAAGCCCATCCCTAGTTTAGCGCTGAATTCACGGAGATCTTTGACCTCAGTCATCTCAAAGGTAGTCACTGCTGAAGTAGGCAATTGGGGTGTTCCACGCCACTCCTGCATAGTGCTCGCATAGTCGCTAAACCTTGGCTCATTCACCGTCTTAACAAACCGCATCTCCTGTGGATTGAGGGGCACCATATCGGGGCTGGACCAGGTCACTTCCCCTATTTTTTGCCCTCTTACTGGCAGATAACGGCCATTGTTGATCGAGTTACCTACTAGCACATTGCCCGGATAGATTAGGTTGCTCATAGGATTGAAGAGCAAGTACTCATTATAAACTACCCCAGCACTGTACATAGAGCTGCGACTAATGATGACCCCCTTGAGCCCGTCACGAACTGTAGGGATAACCTCACCGCCCTCCCCAGGCTCACCAATAGGCTCGGGTGGGGCGATCGGATCACCCCCTCTAAGCATACCAGGTGCTAGAGATAGCTGGCTAAGGTCTGTAGGAGCAACCTCGGGCTCCTCAGGAGCCACTTGATTCCTACTACACGACAACAGCAGTAGCACCGCAATAAACGGTAACCACCTCTGTAGACCTACAAAGGTCAGGAATTGTTGTGTTTTCATAACCAATAGTTGTTAAAATTGTTTTTAATAGCAAAGCCAACAATACGCCGTTATATACGAATTTACGTCATTATGTAAAACAATAAAGCGATAATATGGATATGATTAGCTTCGTGGCACAATATTACGAATTATTATTATAACCACAAAATAACTTGAATACATCTTTACATTAACTTTGTTTCTAACAACTTGTCATATTTAACACAACAAAAGGCGTCTTGCACTCCCTTTATTTATCAATTGCAAGCCAAACATTATAATTCCTAAGGCAAATCAGTAGGTAGTTTCTTGCAATAATCGTGAAAAATAGAGTAAAAATAGAGCTGATATCAAAGCACAAAATCGACCTTTGCAATCCACTGATATTCAACACCATATATAGCCGTCAACTGAGTTGCAACAAAGCAATCGCTTAGTTGCATCTCAGCAAAAGCTTAGTTGCAACTAAACTTTTGGCTTACTACCAATGGGATTTTTTCACGATAGAGACCAAGGAACTACCAGCTCAAAAAGTATACCTATCTACTTTACCAAATACAAATTTCTAAAGAGACACCTCAAATCACCTTCGTCTGACAGCCTATATATATTATATATGTGTAACAACTTACAAAAGGAAATAACTTGCGGTGTTTGGAAGGGCAGCTATTGGAAATATCGTAATAATTACGTAACTTGTGGAGCGGAAGGAAAAAACATCATCAAATAGCGGGAAGACCGTATATAATGACCGTTCGCAACCAAACTGAATACAGAAAACCAAGAATATACAAACCATCTAAAAAACGAACAACATGAAGGAATTTCAGACAAATGAGATCCGCAACATCGCTCTACTCGGTAGCTCGGGCTCTGGTAAGACCACGCTGATAGAGTCGATGCTCTTTGAGGCTGGCGCTATTCAGCGCCGCGGTACAGTAGAGGCTGGCAATACAGTGAGTGACTACTTCCCTGTGGAGAAGGATTATGGCTACTCAGTATTTACTAGTGTATTTTCTGTACCGTGGCAAGATAAGAAACTCAACTTTATAGACTGTCCTGGTTCGGACGATTTTATCGGCGGTACGGTAAGTGCACTCTACGTGACTGACTGTGCCCTGATGGTGATCAATGCTCAGCAAGGGCTAGAGGTGGGGACGATCAATCAATTTAGGCAGACCCGCCGTTTCCAAAAACCGGTGATCTTTATCATCAATCAGCTGGATCACGAAAAGGCCGACTTTGAGAATAGCTATCATCAGCTCAGAGAGCACTACGGCACCAAGGTAGTAGCAGTACAATTCCCAGTGACTACAGGGCCTAACTTCAATCAGATTGTGGATGTGCTGAAGATGAAACTCTATCAGTGGGGACCAGAGGGTGGCAAGCCTGAGGTGCTAGATATCCCTAATGAGCTAATGGATAAGGCGAAGGAGTATCAGCAAGCTCTGATTGAGGCGGCAGCTGAAAATGACGAGACTTTGATGGAGAAGTTCTTTGAACTTGGTACCCTCACAGAGGATGAGATGCGCGAAGGGATCCGCCAAGGCCTTATCAATAGAGATATGTACCCAGTATTCTGCGTGAGTGCGGGGAAGGATATGTGCGTTCGGAGGACGATGGAATTCCTAGGGAATGTAGTGCCTACTACAGAGAAAGTAAAGCCTATCGTAGCTAGTGACGGCACAGAGGTGAAGCCCGACTCTAATGCTCCTGTATCGCTCTACTTCTTCAAGAGTGCTATGGAGCCACATATCGGTCAGGTTGATTACTTCAAGGTAGTGAGTGGTACCCTTACAGAGGGTGTCGACCTTGTGAATCAAGACCGTAACGAGTCCAAGGAGCGACTCACCCAGTTCTTTACACCTCAAGGTGGTAACCGTACCAAAGTAAGTGTCCTTCATGCAGGAGATATTGGTGCGGTGGTGAAGCTAAAGGATGTACGTGTGGGGAATACACTGAATGCCAAGGGCGTTAGCTATACCTTCCCACCAATGGAGTACCCAGCTCCTAAGTATCGCCGTGCCATTAAGGCGGTGAATGAGGCCGACTCTGAGAAGATGAGTGAGGCACTGCACCGTATGCACTATGAGGATCCTACTTGGATCATCGAGCATAGCAAGGAGCTCCGCCAGTTGATCGTTTACGGACAGGGAGAGTTCCACCTACGTACGCTCAAGTGGCGCTTGGAGAATAATGAGAAGATTGAGATTGAGTACCTTGAGCCTCGTATCCCTTATCGTGAGACCATCACGAAGACAGCTCGTGCCGATTATCGTCACAAGAAGCAGTCGGGTGGTGCTGGTCAATTCGGTGAGGTTCACCTGATCCTAGAGCCCTATACCGAGGGTCAACCATTGCAGAGCGTCTATAAGTTTAATGGCCAGGAGTTCAAGATCAATCCTAAGGAGACTCAGGAGATTCCACTCGAGTGGGGTGGCAAGCTAGTCTTTGTGAATAGCATTGTGGGCGGTAGCATCGATGCCCGCTTTATGCCAGCTATCCTTAAGGGAATTATGGGGTGTATGGAGCAAGGGCCACTAACCGGCTCTTATGCCCGTGACGTGCGTGTGATCGTTTATGATGGTAAGATGCACCCTGTAGATAGTAATGAGGTCTCCTTTATGCTAGCCGGTCGCAACGCCTTCAATGAGGCATTCCGCAATGCAGCGCCTAAGATTCTGGAGCCGATTTACGACGTAACGGTAGCGGTGCCTGCCGACTATATGGGTGATGTGATGAGCGATCTACAGGGACGCAGAGGCATCATCATGGGTATGGATAGTAAGGCCGATTATGAGGAGATCAAGGCTAAGGTACCTCTAAAGGAGCTCTCCAACTACTCCACTGCCCTCAGTTCGCTTACCGGCGGTAGAGCTTCCTTCACCATGACGTTTGCAAGCTACGAACTAGTGCCTGGAGATATCCAAGAGGCACTCATCGAGGCTCACCACACCGACGAGGAGGAGTAATCCCCTTCCCTCAGGAGCATAATTAACAACTCCGCCACCTACAGGTCTAAGCCTACAGGTGGCGGAGTTTCTATATCTACCAGAGACTGTTGCACGAAGGATGAGATATAAGGCGCTGAGGATGAGGGCGAAGGGAGCGTACTCACGTACGTGACCTAGACCGAATTCCGAAAGCAACGCAGTAGATCGCCTTCGTGCAACAGTCTCTACCAGTTAATGTTTGATGCCGATGATTGAGATGCCTCCGGCTACGGCTAAGAGGGTGAGAAGTACGGAGAGGAGCACATAGAGGAGTGCCGAGAGGTAATGCCCTTCTGAGAGGGTGTGGAAGAGCTCTAGCCCGAAGGTGGAGAAGGTGGTAAAACCGCCACAAAAGCCAGTTATCAGGAGCAGGCTCCACCCACCCCACGTGGCACCCTCTTGCTGCGAAAGGGCATAAAACACCCCGATGAGGAACCCTCCAACTACATTGATCAGTAGCGTACCACTCCACGATGGAGCGGTAGTGATGTGCGTGGACCAAAGCGACGAAAGCCCATATCTCGAGAAGGCACCAAAGGCACCCCCTAAGGCAACTAATAGGTAATCCATCACCGAATAGAGTTAACTAATATGGGCAGAATTGCCTTCCCCCACCAACTGACTTTGGGAGAGGTAATTGGGATCTTCGGCATAGATAAAGAGAACACTGCCCCCTTTGATCGCATCAATTATCGGACGATTGAGTTGCTCCGGCAAGGCAGGGCAACCGAAGCTCCTACCCAGTCGTTGCCCCCCTCTGCAGATAGAGGGATTGGCATACTTGGCGCCGTGAATCACGATGGCTCTAGCTCGGGCATTGTCATTAAAGCCCTTCTCCAGCCCATCAAGCCGAAGTGAGTAACCATTACTCCCCCTGTAGGTCTCCCCTGTGAGGTAAAAGCCGAGCGAGCTTTGGTGGCTATTGCTTCGATTGGAGAAGTCAGTGGCATAGAGCGAACCGCTATTTCTACCGTGTGCCACCACACTCTCAAAGAGCATTGTCCCCTCCGCCATATCAATTACATAAAGTCGCTCACTATTGGAGGGCTTGGTGAAGTCAATAAGCGTAAGCAGCTCCTTGTGTCTTTGCGTCACTTTGTAGTAGCCGTGATAGGCGGTTCTAAAAGCCTTCGGACTCACCTTCCCCTCCAAGCCCAACTGACTATAGAGCAAGGCACAACTATCCACCTCAGCTACAGGCACCTCATCAGGAAGCTCGCGGCCTTGCCTACGAGGCTCTACCCCACTCATCATCACGAGCGAAAAGAGTAGAAGGGTGGAGAATACTATCTTCTTTTTCATATCGTTTGTCGTAGTAATGCCGGAATCTCATCAAGTCGAGTCACCTCGGTGACTGGATAGCGTAGCGACTGCTCTGGAAAAGGGAGCTGCTCTGGATTGAACCAGATACTGGGTAGCTTGGCATTCTGGGCACCCAAAATATCGGCGTCCCAGCTATCGCCAATCATGATCGCCTCACCCCGTCGCGTACCAGTTTTGCTAAGTGCTTGGTCAAATATCCCCTTGTAGGGCTTGCTGATCCCCACCTCCTCACTCAGCACTGTCACATCGATATAGGGAGCAATGCCCGACACCTCCATCTTACGCCGCTGTACCTCTGTAAAGCCATTAGAGACCACCACCACCTTATAGAGAGTTTTTAAGTATTGAAGCAATTCAATAGCCCCCTCTACCACCCCCTCCTTATGCGAAGAGAGGTGCAGAAAGCGGTCATTGAAGCGGAGAATCTCCTCCTCTGTAAAGTGTCGAATAGCCTCGAGGGGTCGGCGAAATCGCTCTATTGTAAGCTCGTACTTAGTAATCTCCGAGTGTCGATACTGATGCCACAGAGCTTCATTGCTCGGCCAATAGACCGACCAAAAATGGTCAAAGGAGGCATATCCACCAGCCCACCCCTCCTCGAGGTAGAGCTGATGGATAGCCTCCTTATTATTTTGCTGAGTGGCCCAGAGCGTATCGTCTAGGTCTATCAGTATGGTCTTGTACACCTTGGTTTATAGACTCACCTCTACCACTAAGTTGCGACCTAAGCTCCAGAAGCTATCGACGTCCTTAATCTTGAGGATCATATTCTTATTACCATCCTTAATCAATTCGTACGAGCTACTTGGGTGCTCGGTAAGCACCTTGGCCTTAGGCGCGAATAGAGGAATCTCCCTCACCTCACGGATATCAATGGTGATGAGATAATCCTTATTATATCCCTCAGGAAGCACCTTATCGGAGCGCAAGAAGCGACTACTGATGATGTTTTGCTCCTTCAGCTCCTCGTGAGTACCAAAGCAGTAGTGTGCTCGGTGCAGCTTACGGTCTTGATCCGAGATGGTCTTATCCTGTAGGGCAATCGTCGTCTCCTGAGCACCAGTGGTCTCATCTAGCTCACTGATTCGCTGACCCTGTTGCAAGATCAAGGAGTCCTTAGAGGCTAGCAACTGCGTCATGTGGGTAATGGCATTCTCCTTCTGTACAATCTGTTGCTGCAGCATATTGATCTTCTTATTAAGGGCAGAGATATTGATATCCTTGCGCTTCAGGTCCTCCAGCTTCCTTGCTAGTTCCTCTTTATTCTTCTCCAAAGAGGCAGTCATAGAGCGGACATCCGAGAGGAGTTGCTCCCGGTCGTTCTCAGTAAATTCACCACTTGCCTGCCCCATACGGAGTTTATTCTCAGCGTTCGAAACTTTATTGATCTCCTGCTCCACATCCATTACTAGTCCCAGCACACTCTCCAACTCCTGCTGGCTACGGGTGTTCTGAACTAGGAGCGAATCGTAGCTCTGCTGTAGCTTGGTATAGGACGAGCCCTTACCGTCACAAGAAGACAGACCTACCATAACAATTGCGGCGATAGTCGCCAATGAAAAAAGATGTTTCATACTGTTTGTTATCTAAAATTATGCTCTTTATACTTATTCACATGGACGCTCTCCTGCTTCTCTTGGGGGGCGACCATCACCACTATCTCGCCTAGTGGCTCATTTTCCTCAAAATAACTCTGAAGCTCCGACACACTTCCGCGGTGGAACTCCTCAAACTTTTTACTCAATTCACGAGCAACCACCACTTGGCGGTCACCGCCCACAATCTCTTGCAACTCCCCCAGTAGCTTCACCAAGCGCTTTGGTGATTCATAGAGGACCGTTGTCACATCACGCTCCACTAGAGCCTCTATCCGCGTCTTCCGCCCTTTTTTATTTGGCAAGAAACCTTCAAAAAAGAAGCGCTCACAAGGCAAACCCGAGCCCACCAAAGCAGGTACAAAAGCAGTTGGTCCTGGCAAACAAGTCACCTCAAGTCCCCGCTCCAAGCAGGCCCGCACCGCCATAAAGCCAGGATCGGAAATCCCAGGCGTACCCGCATCCGAGACCAAAGCTACCCGCTCGCCCCGCTCCACTCTACTTGCCAATTCCCCCGCTACAGAGTGCTCATTGTGGATATGAAAGCTCTTGAGCGGTGCCTGTATATCGTGGGCTTGAAAGAGTTTGGCAGTGGTCCGCGTATCCTCAGCATAGACCATATCCGCCTCCCTCAGCAGTCGCAACGCCCTCAGCGTAATATCCTCCATATTCCCCACAGGGGTAGGTATGACGACTAGTGGGTAGACCATAGGCTTGTTACTTACAACGATGCTCCTGAACAAACTCCAATAGGTGCTTCACCACCTCCTCATCACGCCCCAGCTTACGCACATCGTAGAGATAGCTCTCCACATGGGCCATACTGCTCAGAGGTTCCATCTCACGTAGCATATCCTCCAACGCCGCCTGATCGCCAAAAAAGAGCTCATTAGCAAAGAGGTAACGATCGGCAATGGTCAGATTGGAGAGCAGGTCAAAGCCCTTACGTGCCTCAAAGAGGTCCTCCATCGCCTCTTCCGAGCCAGCCTTAACGAAGAGATCGTCCAGAGAGTCGCTACTCTCCTTTTCGTTCTTTATCGGCTCGCCAACTGGTTCAAAAGCGATTGGCTCATGCTCCGTCGGCTCGTCATCACTCTCAAAGTCCCGAGCATAGAGCTCCTCAAGGCTCGAGATACAGGATATCTCACTTCGCTCACCACTAGGTGCTTCTGTGGAACCCGCTTCAGTCGACTCGCCTTTGGCACATAGCTCGGTATGCTTCACAAGGAGCTGAGCCACCTCTCTACGAAGTCGCTGCAAGTCGTCAGCCATCTTATCGATTCTCTGCAATATCCCTTCTGCCTCTTTATTGTACTCCATACGTTCAGTGACTTATCAAACTCCCTATTATACTGCACAAAAGTACACATAATTTTCCGAATACCCGCATTTCCACCGCCACCCCCTTCGTCCTCCTAATAAGGCGCTCCATTACTCCAATAAAGAAATCACTTAAATCAATTTAATAAGTTAGGACATTAATGTGTTCAATTTCCAAAAAAGTGGTGACTTGCACAAGGAAATAAGAAACACAAATCATATAATTAAGTACTTATGAGAAATGTATCGTATCGTGTATGGATAGTCTTTCTACTCCTTCTATCTGGAGGTCTACACCTCTATGGTCAAGAAAATGAAGGAAGGAGCTTAAAATGGAAAGTCGCTATCGGGAGGTTTTCTAATGAGACCCAATATGGCAAAGGCATCTTTTATGACCGTGAGAATGATCCAATCGCCAAGCAGGCTCAAGACATCTTAACCGCAAAATTAATTGCTTCAGGTAAATTCATCCTCGTTGAGCGCTCTGATGCCGAAGCAATCGCAAAAGAGATTGCCGATGGCAACAACGACAACAAGGTAACTGCCGACTATGTGATCCTCGGTTCAGTAACAGAATTCGGACGTAAGACTTCTGGCGAAGTAGGCCTTTTAACTGCCAAAAAGACCCAGCAGGTAGAGGCTGGAGTGAACCTTAGGCTGGTTGATGTCGCTACTGGGGTCGCAACCTATTCTGAGGAGGCTAAAGGGTATGCCAATACCACTAGCAAGTCCACTCTAGGAATGGGGGGCGTAAGTGGGTATGATGCTTCTCTAGCCGACAAAGCAATTTCTGCTGCTATAGATCAGCTAGTAGAGAACATTATCAATAAATGTGCAGACAAGCCTTGGCGTACCTATATAATCTCCATGGATGACGACGGAACTATCATTGCTGGGGGAGCCTCTCAAGGACTTGTTGCAGGCGATAGATTTGACATCTACGCAAAAGGAAAAAGGGTGAAGAACCCTCAGACAGGTGCTATGATTGAACTTCCAGGTAAAAAAGTGGGAGCCATTGAGGTGCAAATGACCTTGGGAGACACTCCGATGACTGAGTTCTCCATAGTCAATATCGTCGAAGGAGCTATTGACGGCTCTAAGCTCTCGGATTATTATATACAAGAAATAAGATAAAAAAATGAAGCATTTGAATTGGATTGGCCTCGCATTGAGTGCCATACTAGCAGTCGCTCTCCTTTCCTGTGGCACCGTAAATTCCGCAACAGGGGGCTTGGCTGATGAGGCCTATTTAAAGATAATTAGCGACAACAAGACCCTTGTTAAAGAAACCGTGGTAGTAACCATTAATGGTAGTAACCCCACAGAGACAAAGGTAATACAGACAAAAGGGAGCGAGGGGAAGAAGCCACAGTTTTATCTTAAGCCAGGCACTTATTCCATTGCTGTTAAGAGCAAAGAGGGAAGGGTGCTCTATAGTGGCAAGATATTTTTATCAACTAGAAAAACTAAATTGATAGAGCTACGATAAACATGAAACGTTTAATTCTTTTTTTGCTACCAGTAATCTTGACACTTTCCCTTTGTAGCTGTAGCACTACAAAAACCCTATATTCTTGGTACGGTTATGACAATGCTGTTCATACTTTCACTAAGGACAGAACGCCCAAAAGCGAAGAGCACCTTATTAAAGAGTACGAACGCCTTATAAACACCCCAAATGGCACTCGAAAAATGGTCCAGCCTGGAATATGTGCAGAATATGGGTATCTCCTTATCAAACAGGGGAAAAGAGAAGAGGGACTACAGCTCCTAAAAAAAGAGATTGAGCTATACCCAGAGAGCAAAGTATTTATTACAAGGATAATTAAGCAGTTTGAAAAATGAAAACTCACTACAATAGACTAGCCTTTTCAATAGCTTCGCTTCTGAGCTTGCTATTGCTACTTTCATCATGTGGGCTTACTGCCAACTATGGCAAGAAAGGGGAGGTATACAAAGAGCTATACGCCCAGAAACCTTTAAGCATACTAGTAATGCCTCCGATCAACAAGACAAATAAAGTAGAGGCTAAAGAGGCGGTGTATGCTTCACTTTTCCACCCTCTTGTAGAGAGAGGATACTACGTCTTTTCACCACTATTAGCTCAAGAACTTTTACAAAGTGAAAGCGCAGAAGATGCTGAATTATTTATTGACGGTAGCCTAAAGCCATTCAATAACGTGTTCACAGCTGACGCCGTGCTCTTTACTGTAATAAATAAGTGGCAGAAGATTGTGCTTACAAATACTATGGATGTGAATATTGAATACATCTTAAAATCTACCAAGGATAATAAAGTACTCTTTCAGAGAAGTGCTGATGTTACCGTAGATTGTAAGGTGGCTAACACCAGTAGTATGCTACTTAACTTGGTAGCAAATGCAGTAGCAACAGCCCTTTCCGACAACATAGTGGCTGCACGCAAAGCAAATGGTTTTATCCTTTCTGACATTCCTGATGGGAAATATGCTCCCCTTCACGACCAAGACCAAGATACCCCAGCAGGGCAAAAGGATATTACAGGTCGTGTAAAGCTCTAGCGACAGAGACACATTAACACTCGTAATAGGGTTCATAGGTTTCTATGAGCCCTATTACTTTTTACTGCCTGACCAAAAACCACTCGCAATACAAGGGCTACGCATTATAAGAGGTCATACCGTAGGGTATTCATAGGTGTGTCTAAAGGGGGAGGACCCCGGCTGAGGGGTCCGTGTTAAATAGGCACAGGTCAAGGCACGCAGTGCCGAAGACCTGTGTATAACGATGTACAAAACACCCTTACGACCCCGACTAAGGGGTCGGACAACCGAATCTAGAACACACCATTTTCCCTTAAAGTGTCTACATTTTCAGTAATAGAGGAGGCGGAGTGTCTACACTTTCAGGAATGCGATGATATAACGTCCACATATTCCGCATAGGGTGCGGAATGAAT
>NZ_KV820630.1:90307-100545 GCF_001815465.1 Porphyromonas sp. HMSC077F02
GCAACGCAGTAGATCGCCTTCGTGCAACAGTCTCAAGAAATAAACTTCATCATATGAAGGGAGTAAAAAAACGACCCTTGTGATTGCAGGGGTGCAGCCACAAGGGTCGTATATCATATATATGTGATGGGATGCTATCTCGCCACTTCGAGGGAGCCACCGGAGGAGTTACCGGCATACTCGGGGGCGTAGTAGCTCTGGATCTGGGCGGGGCCGTAGGTGAAGTGACCGCTCTGGGTAGCGACCGCTTCAAGCTCTATCTGATGGCGTCCGCGTGGTAGGTAGTCGATGTATAGTCGGTCGTGATTGTCGCGACGACTATAGTCGAACCAAAGGCGGTCTGCCAATCGGAAGCCTTCAAAGTCGTAGCCCATCTCCGCCGCAGCTGGGCGTGGGTCTTGTATGGTGACCAGACTGAGGTCTTGCTTTGCCTCAAGGAGGTAGCGGACTATCAACTTATCGCCCTTCTGCACGTTGGTAGCTAGGGTAAAGCTTTCCTTCCCGTTGCTATCGACCTTGCGGACGTAGAGTTGTTTCTCAATCGTCAGCTGCTTACCTGTTGGGGTGGCCTTAGCACTCGGTTCGGTCACGAGATAAGAGAGACCACCAAAGATATAATCGCTCTGAATACCACTCCAGGTGAGTGTAAGCGACCCCTCCTTGGCGGGGTACCGCACTGCTAGGGTGCCGGTCACTCGCTCCGTAGGCGAAAGCAGGTAGCGCTCGCCATTGATGGTGAGTGTGGCACGATCGCTAATGGTGGTGGGGGTCACCTTATCCAGGATCAGCTGTGCCACCCGCACGATCGCTTGGTCGTACCAAATGGCATTTTGCTTCACCTGCAAGGCAAACTTCACCACCTCTTGGCTCACCTCTGGCTCATCCTGATTGAGGAAGAGCATGAGGGTGAGCTTCTCATCGTCATTAAACGTGTAGCCACTGCGGTCCTTGATGAACTGACGCACCTGGGCATAAGCCTCGGGCTGGTCGTAGATCCGACTGTATTCCGCAAATCGTAGCATCGTGCTATTGCTGGCAGATTGGTACCCCTTCCGGAGAGCTTCCACTTGCTTTTTCATCGGCAGACCAAAGTCGGGCAATGGATAGCTGTATTGGTGCGCAACAAGTGCAAAGGCAACGAAGTCGCGGTAGTAGCTACCCTCCTTTTGTAGCTCCTTAGCTAAGTAAAGGAGAGAGGCTTGTAGACTCTTTTGTAGCTCTGGATTGGTCACCTCCAAGCCACCCAATTGCTCTAGTATATAATGAGTGAGCCAAGGAGTGGCGTGCAACGTCTTAAGACTATAGCGGAAGCCTCCACCCGAGACGGCATGGCTCTGAATGCTCTTCTCTATCTGAGCCAATCGCTCTGTAAGTGCCTTTTCGTTGGTGATGAATTGGTAGAAACTAGCTAAGGTCTGAGGGTCGGCTATTCGGTCGCTCCAGTGTGTTGGCTTCTCTTTAATCAAGCTCAGCTCCTTAGCATCCTTCTGTAGCCGCACTGCTAGCTCGGGATGGGATTTGAGGTAACTATGGAGACGGCTGTAGACGCTATAGAAGTGGAGCTCTCCAAAGAGTGAGAGGTCGCTCTTGAGGCTCTCCCTATGGCTAATGGCCAATTTGCTTAGAAGCAATTGGATAGGATCAAAGTAAAGCTGGAGCATCAGGTCACTGCTAGCGAGCTCTTGCTTAGGTGGGGCAAGGGTCACTTGCGACTCCTTGTAGAGTGAAATGGGGAGCGCCACCGTGTAGGTGGAGAGATTGCTGATCAGCGGTATCACCTGCTCTAGTCCATCGCTCAGTTCGCCCGAAGTGATCTTTGCCTGCAATTGGAGTTCTGCTGCTTGTGGAGCGGTGGTGCTAAAGGGGACGCTAACCGTTTCGTGGGCTGGCACCTCTATCGTTCCCTCAGCCAATAATTCGGCACCAGAGGTAATCACATAGGTGGTTGTGCAGCTTTGGTCACTTGTATTGCGTATCTGAGCAGAGCCATCAAGGCGGTCGCCCCAAACAAGGTAACGTGGGATGGAAAGCTCTATGCTGAGTGGCGAATAGACCTCTAGGGTGGTATTATCTAGCACCTCTTCGGTGAGGTTGTCGTTGAAGGCATAGAGGTAAGCGACATACTTAGTTTGCGTGTCGGGGGCTTTGAACTTCAGGAGTAGCTCGCCCTCTTGGTCGGTCTCGAGGAGTGCCGAGAAGTAGGCTGTCTCGGCAAAGTTGGTGCGGAGAGCCGGCTCCTCAGGTGCTGAGGTAACCACCACTTCATCTAGGGCTGCCTGCTTACTCATCTCCATTGGTGCCGCTTCGGTTACCGCCATCAGACGGAGTGGAGCCCGAGCCCCATAGAGGGCTCCCTCTAAGTTATTCTCGATCAGTAGTACACTCACAGTAGGAAGCCATGGGAAAGCCCCTATACTCAAAGCGGCATCATTGACCGCTTTATCATAAATAGTGGCAAAGACAGGAGTGCTGGCGAGCGGTTGTCCCGACTTGCCAATCACCTTGATACGTTTTTCCACCTCACTACCTGGGCGAATGCTTTCATCGAAAGCAAAGCCTTCGAGCTTCGCCTTCTCCTTTGCCACCTCCTCCTTTGGTAGGTCCAATCGCTTCACCCTCGTCTCCATATTACGGAGCGACTGTAGCATCACTCTTTCCGCACCCACTTGTGGCAGCGTGTGCTTGTAAAGCGTGCCGGCTGCCACCTTGATGTACTCCTTGTAAAGAGTCGTGCCATCCTTTTCCAGAGAAAGGATCATGAGCTGATCGTTACTCGAACCAAAGAGAAGTGCCCCATCGGGAAGGAACTCAGCCCAAATTGGGTACTTATCGTGTAGCTGAGTATCGCTGGAGCTATAGAAATAGTACTTTTGGTAGGTTTCGTCTCGCTGTTCCTCTCCATACCCATCTACCGTGCGGAGCTGTAGGTGGTAGCCACCGCTGGGGAGGTTAGGAAGGGAGAACTGTTGCTCGCCATTCACTGGGAGGTTGCCTAGCGGGATGGTATCCTGCTCATTCACCAAGTAGGCAGAGATAACGCGGTCGGATATATCTCCGAGCAACCGATGATTATAGGGCTGGAGGGTAGTAGAGAGCGTGAATTGCTCCTTATAAATAGAGGTGTCTTCATTGATGAGGGACTCCGCATCCAGGGGCATATCGGTATCGAGTAGTTCAAGGTAACGAGAGGTTCGTGCGGTATTCCCGAGAGCGTCTGAAGCAGATAGCTCAATTCTATCTCCATACTCATCCTCTTCCTCAGAGAGTGCGGGCGTGGCGATAAGGAAGTGACCATCGGCACCCGAAGTCACCTTTATCCGTTTATCACCTCCATAGAGAAGCTCCACGGTAGCTGGCGTAGGTAGCCCATTGAGGTCAGTCGTTTGCCCATAGAACTTCATCGGATGGCCATAGAGGTAACCAGTGGGGATACTATCTATAGAGACCTGGAGGTAACTACGCTTGTAGTCCTGCACCTCTAACTCCTTATTGCCCCACTTTGAGATGAGCTGGAAGTTGGAGAGATCCTGATCCTCTGGTAGGGTAAAGGTGAGCTCCGCCACACCGTGCTGGTTGGTGGTCACCATCTTAGTCTCGAGGGTAACCAAGTCGAAGTTGCGATAGGCTTGGAGCTTAATCGTCAGAGGCTCAGAGGGCAAAACGTGTCGGTCATCGCCTTTGTACTTAGCGGTGACGGTGCCCACCTTAACCTCCTGCCCACGACGGTAGATAGGGCGATCGGTGTAGAACCTCGTAATCTTTATCTCTCTCTGTTTTTGAGCTCTTGGTAGTTCACTAATATAGATTTCCTCCTCACGAACCAGCCGTGGATCCTTCACCTCTGCCCAGTAATAATTTGATCTGCTCTGGAGTAAAGCTCGCCCTTCACTATCGGTCGCCATCGTGGCAAATACCTTGCGATCTCCATCCATTAGATCAATCCGTACGTTGGACACAGGGGCACCAGTAGCACGGTCCAGCACCTCTATCTGCTTGCAATAATTCTCCAGATTGTAAGTATAGACCTTGAGAAGTTCGTAGGTGAAATAGGTGCGGTATTGCTCCTCCTCAAGAGAATAAGCGTAGAGAGCCGGCTTTGAGAGCTGGTCGGTGAAGGTCTTACGGACAATCCCCTTAGGGAGCTCACCAATGGTGATACCGCCACTCCTCTGTAACTTATTCGGCTTTGATAGAATACCAAAAACCTTGATACGCACCTCGCCAGTAGCGGTATTCACCACCTCGGGTTGGATCGCAACCAAGCGGTCACCTAGATACTCCTGATAGATTTGCTCGGCTTCCGACTCGTAGGCACTCCCTTTGAGCTGAGTGAACAGTCGCTCTCCCTCCCTTTCAAAAGGAACTACCATAGCCGTCCACTGTTCATCTAGCTCGGTGGCGTGGTCATCCGAAAGCTTTATCTCCAGCTCCCTTAGTTCGTGTATCAATCGGTAGCGAAGGAGCCACATATCTATCAAATGCCCCTCATCGGTTTCGGCAAACCGTGGGCGACACTCCTTGAGCTTCACCTCATCAAGTTGGAGATTGAAATACCGCACTATCTGCAATGCCTCTGGGTAGAACTCCTTCTGCAGAGCTACCTCTAGCTCACTCGTGAGCAAAGGCTTTAGCTCCTTATCACTAGAGACAAACTGATGGAGTATCTCCAGTAGATTGTAGTATTGGTTTTTAGAGGAATCGAGATAAAAGCCCCACCGCTCTACACGCTGCTGACGGCTAAGCTCTTCGCTAGGAAGTAGCCGAAGGAGCTCTCTTTGCTGGAGCAACTGGGTGAGCAACTTACGGCTCTCCTCCCTCGTCTTCTCGGGACTCCAAAGGAGGGTGTCGGTAGAGGCGTCATTGGAGCTATCGTACTCCGTCAGCGCACGCCCATAATTGGTGTATAGCCTATTGAGGGCTCGTACCTCAGCGGTAATATTTATCTCAGTCGGTTTCATTGTCTTCTCTATCTTGCCCCACGCTGCGATGGCACTAACGAGTAGTGCGGGGATCAGTAACCACTTAATTAATCTCTTCATTGTCTTACCTTTTTAATTTCATCGTCCGTAGCACCTAGTGCCTTTGCTCGATCAAAGTCGGCCTCTGCCTCCTTCTTCTCTCCATACTTGCTCCAGATCGCTCCTCGCAAGAGGTAATCCTCCTTTGTCGGTACCTTCAGCTCTTGTATCACGTGCCGCGCCCTATCAAGTGCCTCCGCCTTGCGGTCTTGCTCCAATAGCATCCAGCCCAATGCTCGGTAAGCGTTGGGAATCTTGGGAAACTTATCTATCAGGTGCGTCAGTAGCTTCTCCGCCGAAAGCGGGTCATCAGATAGCTGATACTCCTTGGCGAGTGCTATGCGAGGGAGATAGGCCTCAGGATTGAGCTTTAGTATCTGCTCAAGGTCGTGGATAGCACCATTGTGTAGTCCTAGCTCAGAGCGAACCCTCGCTCTATTATATAAAGGAATCTCCCACTCCGGCTTCTGCTGGATGAGTTGGTCGAGGTCGAGAAGGGCATCTTGATACCGTGCCACTCCTTCGTACAACTCAGCACGGCGAGAGCGGAGCTGCGTCACCTCTGGCTGTAGCCTAAGGGCCTCTGTGAGTTCGGAAATAGCAGCTAAGGTGTCTTGCCTTGCCACAAGAAGTTCGGCAAGATTGCCGTGGAGCACAAAGTTGCTCTCCTTATCGGGATAGCGTGTGAGTGCTTCACGGAGTACCAGTTCTGCACTATCGGGCTTCTGAGCCTCGTAGTAATCGTAGTAGCGCATCACCAGTGCCTCGTAGTTATCGCCCTTTGTCGGCTCTTGTGCCACAGCTCCCAGATAGGAGCAGGCAAGGGCCAGTAAACTCCAAATATACTTATTCATAACTCTTAGACGTGACTATTTGGAGAAGGTTTGTTTGGAAGAGGAGTTTATACCCCTTTACAGACGGTACTTCCCTTCATCCTCATCCTGCAAGATACTGAGGTAGCTCTTGTATCTAGAGCGTGCGATGGTGCCTCTGTTGAGTCCCTCACAGACGGCACACTTAGGTTCGTGCGTGTGGGTGCAATTGTGGAAATGGCACTGCTTCCCCAGCTCAAAGATCTCTCGGAAGTAGTGGCTCACCCCTTCGCGCTCAAACTCTATCGTGCCAAATCCCTTGATGCCTGGAGTATCAATGAGATAGGTATCGGGCTCAGTACCATAGGGGATCATCTCGGAGAAGGTGGTGGTGTGCACCCCCATATTGTGTGCCTCGGAGATATCCTGAGTGCGGAGATTGGCCCCTGGCACAAGGGCATTGATAAAGGTAGACTTCCCCACCCCCGAGTGCCCACTAAGTAGAGTAATGCCTGTGGAGATATACTCCTTCAGTGACTCCATTCCTTGCCCATGCTTCGCCGATATCTTGAAACAGCGGTAGCCCAAGCCCTCGTAGAGCCTCATCAGCTCATTGAGCTTACGCTCTTCGTGGTCATTGTAGCGATCCGCTTTATTAAAGACAAGGGCTGCCTCCACCCGATATGCCTCGGCTGTAGCTAAAAACCGATCAATGAATGTAGTGGAGGTAACTGGATAATTGACCGTCACCAAAAGGAGGGCTCGGCTGAGGTTAGCACCTAATATATGTGCTTGCTTGGAGAGGTTGGAGGAGCGTCGGATAATATAATTTGTACGCGGATGGATCTTAGTGATCCACCCCATATGCTCTTGCCCCTTCGCCTCTTCCATTGTTTCGGGTAGCTCAAAGTCAACAACATCACCCACCGCCACAGGGTTGGTGGTCTGGATATCATTCACCTTGAAACTCCCCTTCAGCTTGCAGCTATAGCTCTCACCATCTGCCACCTTTACTTGGTACAGACTCCCTCTATTTTGGATAACTAAGCCGGTCATGGCATCGTAGTTATACGGTCATTATCTCCTTCTCCTTAGCGGCAAAGAGTTGATCAATCTTCTTGATAAAGTCGTCGTGCATCTTCTGGATATCACCCTCAGCAGACTTAGAGACATCCTCAGGCATGCCATCCTTCACCTGCTTCTTGAGCGTATCAATCGCATCACGGCGAGCGTTGCGTACACTCACCTTGGCCTGCTCCGCCTCACCCTTCACTTGCTTTGCTAGGTCGCGACGACGCTCCTCGGTGAGTGGTGGCATTCCAATTCGGATCAAGTCGCCATTATTCTCAGGCATAATGCCGAGGTCGGAATCAATAATCGCCTTCTCAATATCGCGGATGATATTCTTCTCCCAAGGGGTGATGATAATCGTCTTCGCATCTGGCACCGATACATTCGCCACATTATTGAGTGGGGTAGGATTGCCATAATAATTGACACGGATATCATCAAGCAATTTGGGATTCGCTTTGCCGGCACGTATCTTAGCCAATTTGTCATCTAGGAAGTCGATGGTCTCGCTCATCGCCTTTTTGGTCTCTTTCAGGATAGTAGCTACATCTTTCATAAACTGTCAGTATTGAATTTGGTTGGATAGTCTATATAATTCATTACAAAGATAGAGAATTATCCCCATAAGTACAAAGGGTTCACCGCAAAATAGCACGGATAACGCTTAAATAAGCACTTAGACAGTGCAGAAGGACCTCGGAGAGGTCCGATTTGTCGTAGCCCCCGAGTCGGAGGGCAAAGCCCGAACGACCGGGGGATAAATGCAAAGCACGCAATATCGACCCCTCGCGGGTCGGACAACTTCATCTAGGATTATTCAAAAAAACGCGAAGACCTCCCATTGGTTGTCCAATCCCTCAGCCGGGGTCGTAAGGCCATTTTGCACCTCTTTATACACTTACTGGTGTATATGTTCTTCCAACCACTCTTTCAAAACAACAGCATGATTGCATTTCTCGCTTTTTGCGCCATACAGAAGGGTCACGTTGTGATCTTGCAACTTCTGCACACACAAATCCTTAAACTCTTGTGATGCCGAGTTCTCTGACAATTCCTGTCTGTATCTCTTTTTAAACTCATCATATTTTTCAGGAGTATGGGAAAACCATCTTCGAAGTCCATCTGATGGTGAAATCTCCTTAGCCCATAAATCAATTTTAGCATTTTCCTTTTTCATCCCTCGTGGCCATAGTTTGTCCACAAGAATGCGAAACCCATCTGTTTCAACTGGAATTTCATAGATTCGCTTGCATCTCAATTCATTCATTATGTATTGCCTCCTTTAAGGTGAATTCATTACTCGCGGTTAAAGACAAATGTACGAATAAATCATCATAATATGGTGCTACAACCGCACTTCATAGTGACTCTTAGATCTCCGCAGATTTCAATCTCTCCCAAGGAAATCGGAAAGCTTCACGAAGCAAACGGAAATTACGGGGGATATATTTCTTATAATCTGACCAAAATATGTATATTTGCTAGTGGTCAACTAGCCTAAGGGATAGCCATCATGTCTTTGCTAGACTAATATAAATTCACGTTAAACGATCAGTGAAATATGAGCGAATTCTTACATAACACGCCAGATGAGCGCAAGACGATGCTCAAAGAGATACTCCTGCGCTTACATCAAGGAGAGCAGCCCGAAGCTCTCAAGCGGCAACTCTCCACACTCCTCCACACTATCCCCTACCAAGAGGTCGTCGCTGTGGAGCAGGAGCTAATAGATCAGGGACTACTATCGACAGATGAGATACAGATCTTTTGCGACCACCACTCAGAGATCCTAGAGGGAGCTATAGATGTGAGTGGAGCTAAAGAGGTGCCTGCGGGGCATCCCATTGACACCTTTAGAGCAGAGAATGTAGCCCTAGGGGAGGTAGTCTCCGAGTACAATGCTTTGGCAAAAGAGATCAAAGGGGAGCATTGCGAGCATCCGCTCTCGGAGCTCTTGCTAAGTCTGAGATCTATCTTCAACCGACTGATGGATGTAGACAAGCACTATCTGCGCAAGGAGTACCTGCTCTTCCCATACTTAGAGCAGCATGGAGTGACTGGACCTCCTGTAGTCATGTGGGGCAAGCACGATGAGATTAGGAAGCTACTCAAGAGTGCCATAGCAGTACTCTCTGGAGAGATCTCAGATACGGTATCTCTGAGAGATCACATCGTGGAGACCTTTGACCCTGCAGTGGAGATGTTGGACAGCATGATCACCAAAGAGGAGATGATCCTCTTCCCAATGACACTGGACCTACTGACAGAGGCTGAGTGGTATCACATCTATAAGGAGACACCAGAGTTTGGATACTGCCTATATGACCCGCAGACTGTATGGCAACCAGACGTGGAGGCGGACGACCTGCACTTTCAGTACGAGAGCCATGATGCTATACGGCTCTCCA
The DNA here is from genome assembly GCF_001815465.1 of Porphyromonas sp. HMSC077F02. Classification (NCBI taxonomy): domain Bacteria; kingdom Pseudomonadati; phylum Bacteroidota; class Bacteroidia; order Bacteroidales; family Porphyromonadaceae; genus Porphyromonas; species Porphyromonas sp. HMSC077F02. The sequence goes on from NZ_KV820630.1 coordinate 99,617, forward strand.
CGGGAGCTTTTAGTGTCGCTGAGCTAGAGGCTCTACTCATCCACCTCCCAATAGACATCACCTTTGTGGACAAAGACGATAAGGTACGCTTCTACTCTCACAGCCCCAAGCGAGTCTTCGCTCGCAATAGATCCATCATCGGTAGAGATGTACGTATGTGTCATCCGCCTGAAAGTGTCCATGTCGTAGAGACTATCCTTGCCGACTTCAAGAGTGGTCGCCAGAGCTGTGCTAAGTTTTGGATTGGCAACTTCCGTGGGCGATTTATCTATATAGAGTACACAGCTGTGCGTGACCCCGAGGGTAACTATCTAGGGGTCGTTGAGTGCTCTCAAGATATTACTGAGCTACGGCAACTAGAAGGCTCTAGGACGCTTCTGAATTATGACTGATACGACACCTCTCCTCATCACCCCTGAGACCAAAGTGGGGGCGATGCTAGACCGCTACCCGGAGCTCATCGATACGCTTGTATCGCTCTCGGATCGGTATAGAAATCTGACCAATCCGATACTGCGCAAGACTGTAGCACCTCGTACTCCGCTCAAGCTCGCAGCACAGATGGGCGATGTGGACTTAGCCTTACTGGTTAATACGTTACGACAAGCCGTCGGACAGCCTCCACTTGACCTGCCAAAGTAGGGTTTATAAGTTCGTCTATCTTGGACGAGCTCTAGAAAAAGGAGACTCAATCGCAGCTCAAGGCGGTTGAGTCTCCGCGTGTTTTGCAAGTAGAGGAGTGGGGGTAAAACAACGCCAACAAATAGACACATTTAGCTCCTTTCAGATAGGGCAGAAGGACCTCGGCAGAGGTCCCACTTAAATGAGAATGTTGCACGAAGTGCCATTCTCGCACATTTGCTTAAATGTGGTGAGACTTTGCACGGATGATGAAATGCAAGGCGCTGAGGATGAGGGCGAAGGGAGCG
>NZ_KV820630.1:100645-115057 GCF_001815465.1 Porphyromonas sp. HMSC077F02
AAAGCAACGCAGCAGATCGCATTCGTGCAACAGTCTCTAAATAGGCACAGGTCGGAGGGGCGTAGGCCCCGAACGACCTGTGTATAAGGGCATATTCCCACCTCCATGACCCCGGCTGAGGGGTCAGACCTAGATGGGGTTGTCCGACCCCTAAGCTGGGGTCGTAAGGACATTTTGCACCTCTTTTTACACAGGTCATCGGCACTACGTGCCTTGACCTGTGCCTATTTAATACGGACCCCTCAGCCGGGGTCCTTACCTATAGACACTCCCATAGACACCAAAAACGGTGGTGCCACGCCTTGGAAAAATATCTGTAACTTTGCACTATATAAATAAAGGAGATATGAATGGAATAACAATAATAGTAGTGGTTCTCCTCATTGCCTTAGCAGTGCTGGGAATCTACTACCTACGGAAGATACTCAAAGCCAACGATGGAAAGGTGCCACAAGAGCCTTGCCACACACCAGAGCATAGCTGCAGCGGTTGCTGTGGCGGTACAGAATGTTTCCATGCCAAGCTAAAGCAGAAGCCCCACATCGTCTACTTCGAAGATCAGGAGCTAGACCGCTTCCGCCAGCGCAATGGAGAAGACTACACCCCCGGCGAGCTACAAGAGTGGCAAGAGGTACTCCAAACCCTCCGTCCAGAGGAGGTCTCGGCATGGGCAAGGAGCATCCGACTGCGTTGCCTTCCGATTCCCAAGTCTATCCTCACTCAGCTAGAGCAACAACTTAACAGAGAGGCATAAACGATGCTAGAACTATTCAACTACAGCTTTTTTACCCACTCCGCCATTGCGGTACTACTCACAGGGCTGATCACTGGCATCGTGGGTAGCTTTGTAGTAGTCCGCCGAATGGTCTTCATCTCTGGTGGCATCACCCACAGCTCCTTTGCGGGGCTTGGGCTCGGTTTCTTCTTGGGGCAAAACCCACTCCTCTACGCCATTGGTGCCGCTATCCTCAGCGGGCTAGGGGTAGAGTGGCTGAGCCGAAAAGGAGCCGTCCGCGAAGATTCCGCCATTGCCGCCATCTGGTCGCTCGGGATGGCCCTCGGCATCCTCTTCACCTTCCTCACCCCAGGGTATACCCCCAGCCTCAGTAGCTTCCTTTTTGGCAATATCCTACTCGTTACTCCACTAGAGCTTTGGCTACTTGGCATCTATGTAGTCGTCACGGCACTGCTACTCGGCTTCTTTTACTGGGCACTACTCTACACCTCGTTCGACCCCGAATTTATGCAGATACGCCGTCTGCGCCACCGCTTGTACCAGTACGGCATGATGGTGTGGATCTGTATCGGCATCGTCCTCAGCATCCGCGTGATGGGTATCATGATGGTGATGAGTATGCTCACCCTACCACAGATGACCATCAGCCGCTACACCCATAGCTTCAAGAGGCTCATCATCGGGAGCACCCTCCTCAGCACCGTCACCGTGCTCATCGCCCTCTTTGCCAGCTACTACCTCAATCTCCCCACAGGCGTGCTCTCAGTGATCCTACTCTCCGTGGTCTTTCTACTTTGCAAAGCCCTACCCCGCCCCAAAACTGCCTGAGATGCGTGGTTCCAAAGCCTTCCTCTCCCTACTCCTCCTCCCTTGCTTACTGGCGGGCTGCTCCTTACTGAATAGGGCAAAAAACTACAACCAACACTACTTCCTAAAGCAAGAAGTGGCAGAAATAGAGGCAAAATTACTCGCCTCTCCCCCCTCGCTTCGTCCCCCGAAAACCCTCTACCTATACGACGAAAAAGGGGTCTATCAACAGCAACTCACCGACCTCCTTCACCGCCTACCCACTAATGACCCTCTCTCCCAAAGAGTGGCACAACTACTCGGCGATGGCTTGGCACTCCTTGAGAGAGCCACCGACACCCTACAGCTGATTAATGCCCACCTACTGATGGACAACCCCACCGAGGCAATTCGCCTGCTCGCCCTTTGGTCCAATCCTGACCCCGCATCACAAGCAGTCATTACCCTCGCCCAAGGCGATACCCTCAACACCATTCACCACTTAGAGGAACTCTTGAAACAACCCAAGAGCCCTCTCGCCTACCTTGCCGCCCGATTGTGGCACCACCTCGATGCCTCCGCCCAAGCACCCCTGCACTACCTCTCCCGCAAAAGTCCCTCCCAATGGGAGCGCTTTACAGCCACCGTCGAGCTAGGCGGTAGCCCCACTGGCAATACTGCCGAAGAGCAAGCCTACATCACCTACCGCTCGGCACTACAGCAGCCCGATACCCTCCACCTCCAAAAAGCTACCGAACAACTTCTACAGCTTCCCGAGAGTGAATGGCAGACTGCTGCACTCCTCGCCCTACGCCCCCTCCTCTACCAGCAAGAGCAGTGGGTCACAGCCCTCGCTCTACAGCAAGCCCTACCAGCAGAGTATCAGGCCGATTATCCCTACCTCCTCCTCACAGAGTACCAGCAAGAGATCAAGCTTCTCCAAAGCTACCTCCAATCCTCCGCCTCCCCCACCCCCACTTCAAACGCCCCAACGACCGCCACTCCGACTACACCCGCCGACGGCTCTTTCCGCTCAAAGTGGGGCAACGTCGCCAACGTCGATAACTGGGCGATGCAACAATCCACCAGCTTCCGCCACCCCTCCTCCACCCTCCCCTTCAAGCCCACTTTCGAACAGTACCAAACCACCCTCCACCACCTCCACCTCACTCTCCCCCAGCACTGATCAATGAACAGCGTCCGATCTGTCCTCCTCGTCCGACTTGTCCGATAAAAGGCACCCCACTAGAGCACCCGACAGGGTGCCATTCAGATAGCCCCCAGTCGAGGCACGAAGTGCCGATGACTGGCGGGTAATCGAGAGCCCATACACCCAACGACCCTTGCGGTCGCACTCGTATCGGCTTGTGCGACCACAAGGGTCGTATTATTTATCATTCCCCTTTCCCGCCGGTCGTTCGGGGCGCTAACGCCCCTCCGACGCGGGGGCTATCTGAATGGCACCCTCGCGGGTGCTTTTTTAAGGACCCCGGCTGAGGGGCCCTTACCATAGTCACTCCTATGAATACCACACAGCCCTTTCTAATGCGTAACCCATGGGTTCATGGACGTATATAGAGGCTGATTTTAGGGGGGCTAGGAATCAATGAATTAGGAGGGCGAAAATTGAGTTGCAACTAAGCGATCGGCGAGATGCAACTAAGCAAATGACGAGTTGCAACAAAGCAATAGCTTAGTTGCAACTCAGTTTTTTGTTAGATAGGGGCTCCCCAAAAAGCACCCGCCAGGGTGCTCCATAGCGTCCGACCTGTCTGACTTGTCTGACCTGTCCGAAAAGGGCAGGGTGATCTCGGGCAAGGACTCCATTTATAGGGTCGCCACGCCCGCCTTGCTTCTTATATATATTAAGTCTATTAAAGAGTACAAAAGCATTTATTATGGTAATATGGGTTGCATATTAAAAATATATAGTATATTTGGGCATCGATTCAAATGTTTACATTATCTTTAGCGAATAAATCAAAATGATTGGGCCAATGGAATCAAGGATGTTTATCCTTCAGGTCAAGACAACAGACTTTCTGTGGCGACAAATCAAGCGACAGGATGCTTATTTGCTCTGTAATAGATAAATTAAGGTGTGGGTACAATATCCACGCCACGCTAGAGGTATCCCAAATCCTCGACTATTCGCTTTTTACGACTAACCTATACTGAGTGCCTTCAAGGGGCACCATCGCTTCACTGACCAACAAAGATTGGTCAGTCTAGAGAATGAGCTATGCATCCACAAAAGGGTGCAAGTGACGGCAGAGTATTATACACAACTATTATAAACAACAAACATATATCATTTCGAATAATTTTTATGAGACACAGACGCTGGTACTGTCTCCTATTGATAAGTCTACTAGCTGTGATCGGGCTTTCGGCACAGCAGACTTCGGGCATCAGGGGACTTGTATATGACGAACTGGGTGAGCCAGTAATTGGTGCGACGGTACGTGCCAAGGCAGACCCCTCCAAGGGAACTACCACCAACCTGGATGGTCAGTTTACCCTCCCTGTCAAAGCAGGAGATGTAATTATTATCTCCTATGTGGGGTATAAGACGGTAGAGCTACCGGCACAGAATGGCATGGAGGTACACCTCCAGGTAGATAGTGAAGTACTGGACGATGTGGTGGTGATCGGGTACATGACCCGTAAGATTACCAATACCTCCGCTTCGGTGGTGAAGATCAGTGCCAAGGAGCTCTCTAGCAAGCCCAATGCCAACCCTCTGGATGCTATTCAGGGTAAGGTTTCTGGTCTGCAAGTTTACTCCAACTCTGGTGAGCCCTCTCAGCAGCTCTCCCTTGCCCTCCACGGACAGGGGTCGCTAGGAGCAGGTACGGGGCCACTATTCATCCTCGATGGTATGCCTATTAGCACCGCTGCTATCCGTGCAATGAACCCCAATGACTTTGAGAGCATGCAATTCCTAAAGGATGCCTCCGCCACCTCTATCTATGGTGCGAGGGCGGCCAATGGTGTTGTCTACATCACCTCTAAGCGAGGCAAGCAGGGGGAGCGTGCTGCAATCAATGTGCGTGGGCAGTATGGCGTCTCTACACTTGCCAATACCTCTTACTTCGACCAGCTGATGACTGGCGAGGAGCTAGGAAGGTACTATGTAGAGACGGGTCTCTTCGAGAGCCAAGAGAAGTGGGACGCCTTTAGGGCAGAGCACTTCGGGAATACCGACTTCCGCTGGTACGATTATATCTACCAGAAGGCACCCCTTTACCAAGGCGACCTCTCTATCTCAGGCGGTACTAATAAGACCAGCTACTATCTCTCGGGTGGTGGAATGTCGCAAAAGGGTCTTCGCGAAGGCTCGAAGTACGACAAAGTCTTTGCGCGTTTCAATCTTAGCTCTGAGCTCAATGAGTATATCCGCCTAGGGCTCAATACCAATGTCTCCTACGACTGGACCCAAACCTCACCTCTTGGCCCTAAGAGTGCACTGGGCGGTATGGGAGCCCTCAACCTCCCCTTCGTATCGCCTTACGATAAGAATGGTAAGGAGCTAGACTACATTGATGTACTGGGCATCGGTACCCCAAGGTATGAGATTGATAAGAAACCAGCAGAGTCGCAGAACTTCCTTCTCTCGGCCAATGGTAACCTCACCATCACCCCTATCAAGCATCTGACTATTCGGTCGATGGCGGGGGTGGAGATGGGCTACAGCAAGTATTTTGCACGCGTGAAGCCTAGCTACCGCAAAGCATACGGCAACGGCTCTTCATCACGCTCCTTTGGGCAGGTGATCAACTTCTCTACCACCAATACCATCTCCTACGACTTTGACCTAGGGGATCACGGACTTACCACCCTCCTCGGTCAGGAGTACATCAACTACTACGATGATGGGCTTTCTGCTTCGGGAGCGGGCATCAAAAACGACCACCTTCTTTCACTCAATATGGTGACCAAGGACAAGTCATTTAGTGAGAGCACCCTCTCTTATGCTTTCCTCTCCTTCTTCGGACAGTTTGCCTACAACTATACCAACCGTTACTTTGTAGACTTAGTGATTCGTAACGACGCTTCGTCGCGCTTTGGTCCGAATAAGCGACACGCCACCTTCTGGTCGGCTGGTTTGCTTTGGAAGGCGAAGAATGAATCTTTCCTCTCAGAGGTTGCGTGGCTTGATGAGCTCGACTTCAAGGCGAGCTACGGTACACAGGGTAACTCCTCTATTCCTCCCTACTACACTGAGCCATACGCTGGTAGTAGTGGTCAGTACAAGGGCGAGATGGGCTTGGGCCTAGCCAATACCGGTAACCCCGACCTCAGCTGGGAGAAGCAGAGCAAGCTCACCGTGGGCTTCAAGAGTAGGATGCTGGACCGCATTGGGCTGAGCATAGAGTACTACCACAGGCTCACCACAGATATGCTATTCGAGGTGCCTCTCGACTTCACTTCGGGCTTTGGTATTGGGCAGTACGACTACTCTTACAACCTCCAAAACGAAGGGGCTTACCTCAACCAAGGTATCGACCTTCAGCTCGATCTAGACCTAATCAAGGCAAAGAAGGGCTATCTCACCGCCTTCCTCAACTTCAACTACAATAGAGACAAGGTGATCTCCCTCTTTGGCGGTCGCGACTCCTTCTTGCAGCCAGGGACTGCCCTAGCCTACCAAGTTGGTAAGCCCGTTACTTTCTATATGCCTATCTACAAAGGGGTGAATAGCGAGACAGGTCGCCCAGAGTGGTTTAAGCCTGGGGTAGACCCTATGAAGAAGACGATGAACCACGATCAACTCGCTGATGAGTACACCGCTTCACTAGAGCAAAACACCGATATCCCAGCCTTCACACCGATGACTGGTGGTTGGGGACTAGAGGGTAGATATGGCAACTTCTTCATGAGTGCCAACTTTGCCTTTGCTCTTGGCAAGCACATGATCTCGGTAGACCGTCAGTACTATGAGAGCGACGCCAATGTGCGCAACTTTGAGAGTACCAACTTCAATGCCTCCCGTAGGCTCTTCAACTACTGGAAGCAACCAGGCGATAAGGCCGATTACCCAAGTCTTGCCTACCAGAGAGAGAAGAATAAGCAGCACGCTTCACTTTACCTTGATAGTGGATTGATCGAAGATGCCTCCTTTATGCGACTTAAAAACCTCACTATCGGCTACGACCTACCACGTGAGTGGATAGAGCGTCAGGAGGTGATCAAGTCGGCAAGGATATTCTTCTCTGGCCGTAACCTCCTCACCTTTACCAAGTTCCAAGGTATTGACCCAGAGGTCAATCACAGTGTATCTATGGGAGTTAACCCAAATACTAAGCAGGTGAGCGTTAATTTTGAATTAGGCTTCTAATGATAGAAATACAGGAGAATATGAAGATAAATAATATATACAGAGTGATCTCTATAGCACTGCTGGGGCTACTCCTAGCATCGTGCAATCTAGATAAAGAGCCACTAGACTATATCCCACTCAAGAAGTCTTTTGCCGATATGGATGGGCTGAAGGCATGGGACAATGGCACCACAATATTGCTACGCACTAGGCTCTTTGGTGGTTCCGCCACCTTGCCTCAGGAGGTACAGGCCGATATGCTCAATATGCACATTATGCACAATAGCTATGGTGCTTTCCACGGTTGGCACAGCCTGAGAGCCGATGAGGCCACCTTTGATGGGCTTTACCACTCCTACTATGTGGCATTAGCCGATGCTAATACGCTCCTCGATGGGCTAAGCAATTACGACATCAATAAGGAGCAGAACCCCGAAGCAGCCAAGGCAACCATCGATACCTACGCTGGGCACGCTCACTTTGCTAGAGCCTTTTATTACTATAGTCTAGCAATCCGCTGGGGCGTACCCTACAAGGAGGAGAGTGCCGCGACTGACCTCTGCGTGCCTTTAGTGAAAAAGGTGGATCCCCTCACGATGTACCCTCGTGCCAGCAATAAGGAGGTGTGGGACTTTATCCTACAAGAGCTGACACTTGCTGAGGAGCTACTCGCCTCTACTCCAGGAGCTGAGGGAGCAGATTATATCTCGCAAGATGTGGCTACAGCACTCAAGTCGCGTGTCTACCTCTATATGGGCAAGATGCCAGAGGCTCTCGCTACTGCGGAGAAGCTGATCAATAGCCAGAGGTACAGCCTCACTAAGCCCGACGAGATGGATGTCACAGGTGTGACGGCTATTGAGGCAATGTGGCACAAAGATACCGGACGGGAGCAGATCTATCAGCCATTTATCAGTAAGCCCGACGAACTTCCAAGTACCCTCGGTCTTTACGGTGCCAACCTCGAGGCCAATAGATGGTGGAGAGAGAATAAGCACAGAGATATTGCGATCAATACTCCTCCCTTCCTTCCAGCCGGCTGGCTCAAGGAATTCTATCAGGAGGGTGACCTCCGCCGTAAGGTGTACTTTGAGGAGGCCATGACCGTTATCACCCCTGCCGACTACGGTCGCACCTCTCAGGACGTGGTATGGGTAGTCTCTAAGTTTAAGGGTAATAAAGCCTACTCCGACCTTGATAGCCAAGTATGGGGTGGCTATGTGCCCAATGGGCTACAGGCACCAAAGCCTTTCCGCTATGCCGAGCAGGTACTGATTGCAGCTGAGGCGGCCTATGAGAGTGGCGATAATGCCAAGGCTCTAGACTACCTAAATCAGCTCAAGGTATCCAGAGGGCTGGAGAGCGTAGACCTCTTTGGCACCGACCTACAGCAGGAGATCCGTGATGAGCGTACCCGCGAGCTCGCTTTCGAGGGCTTTCGCCTTTGGGACCTCCGCAGGTGGGGTATGGGAGTCAATCGTCACGACCCTCAAGAGCGAGAGGTACTCAATAAAGAGTACGACCTTCATCTCAATATCCCAGCCAGTGACTACCGCTTTGTGTGGGGTATTCCTCAAGTACTATTTAAGATCAATCACAAGCTCATCCAAAACGAAGGATGGGAAAGATAAATAGGCGACACCATATGAATAAGACAATCCAACGACTATATTTGCTCCTCGGGCTCGTGGCACTATTAGCCACTAGCTGTAAGCAGCAGGAGGAACCCGATGTGCTTTCGCTCGACTTACCGACTAGCCTTATCACATTTACACAGGCTGGAGGTTCGCTCGAAGTAGGTGTCATCACCACAGACGACCAGTGGTCTATTGAGCAAGGACCTAAGAGCGATTGGCTCAAGGTGGAGAAGGTGAAGGATGGCGTTAAGCTAACTGCCGAGGAGAACCACACCGGCAAGAAGCTAGAGACCAAAGTCACCATCACCCTTCGTGGACTCCGTAAGGAGATAAAGGTGACCCAGTCGAGTACCCTCAAGACACTCGCCGTAGAGAAAACATCATGGGATGTTGGTAGCGAAGGCGGCGAACTAATCATCCCTGTAATTGCCAGTGGCAACGACTGGAGCTATACCCTCTCGGAGGAGAGCCCATGGCTCACCGCAGAGAAGAGTGGCGATAGCAAGAGCTTGAAGGTGATGGTACAGCCATCCGTCGACCCCAACCCTCGTGAGGTCTATATCGCACTCAGCTATGGCGAGAGTGCCACCTTGCGTATCCGCCAAGTGGGTGTCCGTCTATTCCCAGACTTTAAGCTACTACCCGATATGACCCGTACCGATGTGGAGGCGTATGCTCAGGAGGTGGGTCTCCAACAGGATGCCGAGCTGATCGACGTTACTCAATGGAACGATGATGGTACTGAAAGCAAAGTGAAGAAGACCCGTAAGGATGCCACCTGGACTAAGGACGACTTCTTCGCCACCGATGCACAGCGGGCTAAGTACCTAGTTTATCAATACCTCAACGCTGATAAAAACAAGGTATTTGCTATGCACATAGTCGGGGTAGAGGGCACTGAGTTTAGTCAGGAAGAGGTAGCTACCTATCTCTCTTCTAAGGGCTTTTTCAAGGGTGGTGAAGACCCAAGAGGAGGTGAGATATGGGTTAAAAATGACCTTGACGCACTCCTTCAATACGAGGCTAAGGTCTTCTATAAATATAGCCAGCAAATGCACTATGCCTATCCTAAGGCAGCACGAATCACCATCTCTCTTCCTAAAAAGATTGATCCCGATGATGTCGGTGCGATTATGACCGAATTCCCTACCGACCGACTAGATACTTTCCGCGACCCTGCCATTCAGTTCGAGCAAGTGGAGGCGTTTGAAAAGGGCCGTGGCTTTAGGCTAATGACCGGTGAAGACGATGGTTATCCTTTCTGCAAGAAGAGTGATGTGGAGGGTTACACCCACCTTTATGAGTATGTACAATTTGAAAATGTACACCGTGATACCGCGAAGGAGGGCGACCTCATCTCTACGCTCTACAACTTCCTCATCCCAGGAATGGACAATTATGGTAAGGACTACAACGTCACTGCCACTAAGGAGAATGCAGGAGCGATCGGTCAGCGTATCGATATGTACAAGGGCTATAAGAAGTTCTTTACCCGCCACGACTGGACTGGAGCTTGGAATCTCAAGCCAGAGGTAGTTGAATTGGCAAAGAAAAAGGGGTACGAACTAGCTCATACCGACAGAGGTGAGTATGGCTGGACCTACTTCACCAAGGGCGACGACGTCATCTTCATTGCTCCTGGAGAGGATAGCGTACAGGTAGCCTACTTCCGTAATGCCAAAACAGCTGAAACAGCTCGCAACAACAAACGTCAGGATTAATCATTACGACATATCAATAGGATTATGAAATCAATACAATATAGACTGAGCTGGTGGCTCACCCTACTGCTACTACTCTCCACGAGCTGCCAAAGAGAGGCACTCCAAAGAGGAGAGATGCCCGACACAGAGGCGACACCCGACCTCACCCTAGCACCTAATATGGTGCCAGGGGAGGCGATTGTGAAGCTCAAGGCTTCTGCCGATCACTCATCTGAGAGCGAGCTACGAGGCCTACTCGGCAATCAGCTACGCAGCCTTACCGATGAGGTGAAGCTCGAGCCAATCTTTACGATTGGCGGGGCTTACGAAGCGCTACAGCGTGAGGCGGGATTGGACCGCTGGTACAAGGTAAGTTTTGACCCCTCTACCGACCTCTCTCAAGCACTTACTGAGCTACAGAAGAGTTCGCTAGTGGAGGTGGCTCACGGCAATAAGTACGCCACTCAGACAGCAGCTACTTACCAGTCTGCTCCAAGCCTCCGTGCCGGTAGTGATACTTACAACCAAGGGTACGCGAAGTTTACCAACCCCGACCCCCTTCTCCCCTATCAGTGGCATTACCAAAATGAGGGCAGCAGCAATGACCCCTTCTTTTTAGCTGGTGCTGATATCAACCTATTCAAGGCGTGGGAGGTAGAGACAGGTAAAAAGGAGGTGATTGTCGCCATCATTGACTCGGGTATCGATGGATATCACGAAGACCTCCAAGGCAGCCTATGGTACAATCCAGAGGAGCCAGGCACCTATGGCTACAATTTTGTAGCTAACTCCCCCTATATCACCCCTGGATTCCACGGTACTCACGTAGCTGGTACCATCGCCGCACGCAATAACAACGGCATCGGCGTCTCTGGTATCGCTGGTGGCGATGGCACACCAGAGTCGGGTGTACGCCTGATGAGCATCCAGATATTCAATAGAGACAACTACCCAGAGGGAGAGCGACATTCAGCTCCTATCAACGACATCGCCAAGGGCTTCCAATGGGCGGTAGAGCATGGTGCTACGATTGCCAATTGCTCGTGGGGCTTTGATGATCAAAGGTTCAATAACGACTACCCTGTAATCAAAGATGCGATCCAATACTTTGTAGATAATGCGGGAGTAGACCCACAGACCAAGGAGCAAAAGCCCAACGCCCTAATGAAAGGGGGTGTGGTCATCTTTGCCTCGGGTAATGAGGGACTCAAAAACGACCTCGTATTCCCTGGTTGCTACGATTCTGTAGTGGCGGTGGCTGCCTTTGGTGCCGACTTCCAATGCACCTCCTACAGTAATATCGGTGATTGGGTAGATATTATGGCACCCGGTGGTACGCTCGATGCCCCTACGCGCCTGCAAGGTGGTATCCTCAGCACCATCACCAGCTCCTTTCTCTATATGAAAGTGCCTGGCACCAACCTCACTGGTAGGGACTTCCAATTCCCTGGCAATGATAAGTACAGCTACCAGCAAGGGACCTCAATGGCTACCCCTCACGTCACTGGTATTGCAGCACTGGTGATCTCCAAGTTTGGTAAGCAAGGGTTTACCAGCGAGATGCTCAAGAAGCGTCTACTCACCGCCACCAAGACCATCGACTTCCGTGCCAAGCACGATAATAAGTGGAGAGATTGGCTCGGCGCGGGCTATATCGATGCTGCTCGCGCACTCGAGGAGGATAAGGGAGAGGCTCCAGTGATGTCAGAGATCACACTCGGTGAAGTGGGCTATCAAAAGGTGACCATCAGCTGGCTACCCGCCAAGGATGGTGATGCCATCGACCAGCTCGCTAGTAGCTATCTCCTCACGCTCACCACAGAGGGCAAGGAGCCAATCACCATCACTGTGCCCAACTATGAGCATAAAGAGGGTACAGCCATTGAATACACCTTTGAGAAGCTGGAGGATGGCACCAAGTACCACCTAGAGATCGAGGCAAAGGACCGCTGGGGACACTCCTCTAAGAAGAGTACAGACTTTACCACAAAGGTGAACCACGCACCAGCCATCACCAACCTCCCTGCCACACTGCCTGTGGTGCTCTCCAAGAGCCTTCCTTTCTACAACCTAACACTCGAGATCAAGGATGAGGATGGGCACAAATGGAGCGTGAAGGAGGCGATAGAGCAGGCTGGGGTCAAGGCAACGGTCAAGGAGAATAGCATCGAGCTACTCTTCCTCATCTCTGATATCGAGCTAGGGGAATACACTCTGCCGATTGTACTGGAGGATGAACTAGGTAAGGTCTCTACTACCAAGCTCACCTATAAAGTGGTGAACTACGAACCGGTCAAGAAGATCGCCGACTTTGGGACGGTATCCATTGGCCGCTATGCAGAGGCTATGCAGGTAGAGCTATCCGATAAGTTTGAATCTCCCAGTGGACTAAAACTCTCATACGCAGCCAAGACAAGCGATAGCACCATCGCTACCGTTCGCCTAATCCCTGGCACTACCAAGCTAGAGATCACCCCAAAGAAGGTGGGTAGCACTATGGTGCAGATCATCGTATCGGATGGCACCAAAGAATTCACCAGTGGCTTCACCGTAAAGGTGGTGGGTAGCTCCGAAGCAGCTAGAGAAGCAGGGGGTACCTTTATCCTCTATCCGGTGCCTACCGAAGGGGTACTCAATATCCAGACAGGTACCGATACTGCCATGCCTCGCGAGGTGATCATCACCACGCTGAGAGGGGAGCTAGTACACCGTCAGTATATTGACCGCGACAAGGATGGCATCTCTCATGTCAATCTCAAGAAGCTCACCCCAGGAGTCTACCGCATACATCTCGGTAAGACCATCCGAACCATTGTAAAGAAATAATGACTATTGAAGCAGAATAATATGAAGCGAATATTATACATCGTTGCCCTCGCCCTTCTAGGCACCACCCTAGCAATGGGGCAAGGCTCGCCACTCCCTCTCCTAGAGGGCAATACTAGCGCACGCACCCTCGCACTCGGTAAAGTGCGTGGTGCTGGTGCCAAGGATATGTATCTCTATACCAATCCTACCGCTTTTCTAGCCAATGGAGCTACCTTTCAAGTGGATGGCAACATTGAGATTTTCCCTAAGCTAGAGTTCGGCAGAGAGTTGCAGTACACCCTCTCGGGAGCATGGTCCTTTGCCCCTTCTCACGCACTCTTTGTGGGCGGACGCTACTCAGGTGGTCTTAAGATAGAGGTGGAGGGAATGCCAGGCGAAAAGGTGGAGAGCTCCTTCAGACCCTATAGCCTGAGTGCTGATCTGGGATATGCCTATGCTGTAGAGCACTGGGGCTTCTTTGCGAAAGGAAGCTACCACCGCACAGCTCTTCAAATAGAGGCAGAGACCTATCTATTTGGTGCAGGAGTGAGTTACCTCAATCAATATACCCTCTTCGGAAAAGGAGTGGAATACGGTCTGCACGCCATCATAGATGGTGTCGGTGCTCCTCTACGCTACAGAGCTAGTAACGATAGCTACACAATACAGCCCACACTGGAGCTCTCTACCGACCAAACCCTATCACTAGCCGAGAAGCACCAGCTTACCCTGATACTCGGAGCAAGAGGCACCCTAAAGGAGGGCCCCGCCAACCACCGAGCTGCAGGTGTGGGGCTAGAATATAGCTACAATCAGCTACTCGACCTCCGACTAGGGTATGACTACCACACCCTTCGCGACCACTCGCTAGGCTTCGGTATCGGCGGAAAGCTCTATGGTGTACACCTAGACCTAGGGTACCAATTAGGGTTCCGTACCTACTCAGCCAATACCTTGATGGTCACCGCTGGATACGCCTTCTAATCTCCAGCCCCCATATATGCAGAGACCCAGGACTAATCTAGCCCTGGGTCTCTTCTTTTTATGTATAATCGTATGCCCCCACCAATCCCAAACGACGACAATAATGCACGAAGAGAATGTTGCACGAAGTGCCATTCTCGCACATTTGCTTCAAATGTGCTGAGACTTTGCACGAAGGATGAGATGCAAGGCCTGAGGATGAGGGCAAGGTGCACGCAGGGCACCAAGGCCCTACCAGGGCGCTGGGAGCGTACTCACGTACGTGACCGAGTCCGAATCCCGAAAGCAACTTTATGTGCCTTGGCATCCTTACGGAAGCCTAGGCGCAGCAGATCGCCTTCGTGCAACAGTCTCACAAAAGATGAGGGCAAGTTGCACGTAGGGAACCAGGTGCTATATCGGAGCAAAAGTTGAGTTGCAACTAAGCGATCGGCG
>NZ_KV820630.1:115157-115473 GCF_001815465.1 Porphyromonas sp. HMSC077F02
AACAAAGCAAAAGCTTAGTTGCAACTCAGTTTTTGGTTAGTTAGGAGCTCCATTTTGGTGAGATATAGAGGAGTGTCAGAGGCACCCCACTTGAGCACCCGACAGGGTGCCATTCAGCTAGCCCCCAGTCAAGGCTCGCAGAGCCGAAGACTGGCGGGTAACCAAGAGTACTACACCCTACGACCCTTGTGGTCGCACAAGCCGATATAGGTGCGACCACAAGGGTCGAATACTATACCGTGACCTTATCCCGCCAGTCGTTCGGGGCGAATACGCCCCTCCGACTGGGGGCTAGCTGAGTGGCACCCTCGCGGGT
>NZ_KV820630.1:115573-133800 GCF_001815465.1 Porphyromonas sp. HMSC077F02
TGGGGGCTAGCTGAGTGGCACCCTCGCGGGTGCTTCTCTAACACGCTCTCCTTCAGAGGACAGTGTAGGCATTGACAAACACTTCATCTTGCATTATAGTCAAGGACTTTTCCTCGTGCGGTTTCTTTGTGAGTGGTTGGATCAACGATATTTAGGGCTGGGTAAATAAAGCGGGGCGAGCAATGTAGATTGCTCGCCCCGCTTAGTTTAGGATATGGCCGTTGGATTACTCGATGGTTACGAGTGTGTCGCCATCTTGTACGGTATCGCCTTTATTGATTTGGATAGAGCTGATGACACCATCGCGGTCGGCTTTGATCTCATTCTCCATCTTCATCGCCTCGAGCACCATGATCTTTTGGCCCTTCTTGACGCTAGCACCTACACTCACTAGGATGTCGATGATGACGCCTGGAAGTGGAGACTTGATAGGTGCACCCGATGCCTTGCCACCAGCTGCAGGAGCTGCCTTTGGTGCCTCTGCTGCGGGAGCTGGCTCCTCGGCCTTTGGTGCTACTGGAGTAGCTTTTGGAGCGGCTGCCTTTGGGGTAGCTGCTGCCCATGCCTCTTGGTCAATGTCGAAGGCTCTATCTAGCTCTACCTCATAGCTATTGCCATTTACTCTCACCTCGGCTTTATCCTCTTTGATGCTTACCACGTCTACATGGTACTTCAAGCCATTTATGGTATAGTCAAATGTCTTCATATTATATGTCTGTCTATTCTCGTATTCTCTTTACTCACGACGCTATCGGGCTTATCGTCTCTCTGGTAGCTGACGCATGGTCAGCTCCTTTGATGCCCATGCTGAATTGCGAAGCTTTGCATCGTCGATAGTGATGATATTGCTCTCTCTATCGTGCGGTGTCCCAAGTGTCTCATGGAGTGCCAAAGCAATCGCTGCGTACACGTCCTGCGAGGAGGGAAGTTTGATATTCATAATCTTTTCCTCTTTACTGGTGAAACTTCTTATAGTGGGATGTTATCGTGCTTCTTAGCAGGAAGGGTGAGCTTCTTATTCTGCAATTGCTTGAGGGCACGAATGACACGGAAGCGGGTGTTGCGTGGTTCAATCACGTCATCGATATAGCCGTAAGAAGCTGCGTTGTATGGATTGGCAAATGCCTTGCGGTACTCTGCCTCCTTTTCAATCGCCTTAGCTGCTGGATCCTCAGCCTCTTTCACTTCCTTAGCAAATACCACCTCTACGGCACCGCTTGGGCCCATCACTGCGATCTCGGCTGTTGGCCAAGCGTAGTTGATATCGCCACGTAGGTGCTTAGAGCTCATCACAATGTAGGCACCACCGTACGCCTTACGTAGGATGCAGGTAACCTTTGGCACAGTGGCCTCACCAAATGCATAAAGTAGCTTAGCACCGTGGGTGATCACTGCGTTGTACTCCTGACCGGTACCTGGTAGGAATCCAGGAACGTCTACGAGGGTAACGAGTGGAATATTGAAGGCGTCGCAGAAACGTACGAAGCGAGCTGCCTTACGAGAGGCATTCACGTCGAGTGAACCAGCCTTGCTCTTTGGTTGGTTGGCTACGATACCTACGCTCATACCGCCCATACGTGCGAATCCGCAGATGATATTATCGGCGAAGTCTTTGTGTACCTCTAGGAACTCTCTATTATCTACGATGGCTCCAAGTACCTCGTACATATCGTAGGCCTTATTTGGGTTATCAGGGATGATATCATTGAGAACGTCCTCCATACGATCAATAGGATCGGTGCACTCTACAAGCGGTGCGGTCTCCATATTGTTGGAGGGGATGAAGCTGATCAACTTCTTGATGAGGTCGATACCCTCTAGCTCGGTAGCTACGGCAAACTGTGCTACACCGCTCTTAGAGGCGTGAACAGAAGCACCACCTAGCTCCTCTTGGGTTACATCTTCGTGGGTAACGGTCTTCACCACCTTTGGTCCGGTAAGGAACATATAGGAAGCACCCTCTACCATGATGATGAAGTCGGTAAGGGCTGGTGAATAAACGGCACCTCCAGCACATGGGCCGAAGATAGCTGAGATCTGTGGTACTACACCACTGGCAAGGATATTGCGCTCAAAGATCTCGGCATATCCTGAAAGTGCATTGACACCCTCTTGGATACGGGCACCTCCTGAATCGTTGATGCCGATTACTGGAGCACCTACGCGCATCGCCATATCTTGGATCTTGCAGATCTTGGCAGCGTGCATCTCACCCAGTGAGCCTGCAATGGCTGTGAAGTCTTGTGCAAAGACATAAACGAGGCGACCGTCAATGGTACCGCAACCTGTAACTACACCATCGCCGAGGACTTTCTTCTTGTCCATGCCGAAGTTGGTAGAGCGGAGCTCCACAAACATATCTATCTCCTCAAAGCTTCCCTTATCGAGTAGCTGATCAATACGCTCGCGGGCGGTCATCTTGCCCTTGGCGTGCTGCTTTTCGATTCTTGCTTCGCCACCACCGAGACGTGCCTTCTGACGCATCTCGATCAGCTGCTGTAATTTATCTACTTGAGTACTCATATCTAATACTTCTATGTGATTTATTCTTCTCTGTAACTACCGCTTGTTACTTCTCCTCTGGGTGGCAGCAAAACTCGGTTAGCACCTTGCCAGTAGACTTGGGGTGTGCGAAGCCGATCATCAGACCCTCTGCACCACGGCGAGCTTGCTGGTCGATCAGTGTAACGCCCTTCTCCTTGGCCTCTTGGAGTGCCTTGTCGGTATCATCTACGCAGTAAGCGATGTGGTGGATACCCTCACCACGCTTCTCAATAAACTTAGCGATGGTGCTATCAGGGCTGGTAGGCTCTAGTAGCTCTATCTTGGTCTCGGAGTTACCTACCTTGAAGAAGGCAGTCTTTACCTTTTGGTCGGCAACCTCTTCGATGTTGTAGCACTTCCAGCCTAGTACGTTTTCGTAATAAGGACGGTGCTCTTCGATGCTCTTTACAGCAATCCCTAGATGCTCAATGTGTGAGATGTTCATACTAATTTCCTAATGTTATATGTTAATATTATGTTTATCCTCCTTGAAAAAGCTAATCTGCCTACTGGGTTGATACAGTATTAGCGACCTTATCGCAAATATAGACTTTATTCTGTAAATAGCCACACAATTAGGGCAATTATTTAGGGGTTACGCATTAGGAAGGTCTTGCCGTAGGGCATTCATAGGTGTGTCTATAGGGAAGGACCCCGGCTGAGGGGTCCGACGGATCCTAGCCCCCGTGTCGGAGGGGGCAAGCCCCCGAACGACCGGGGGATTAACGATCATCCACCGCCCATCCCACGACCCCTTGCGGGTCGGACAACCTTCTCTAGGATTAATTTTATGTCCGAGATCATATTGTCCGACCCGCAAGGGGTCGTAAGGTGGGGAGGGGCTTCAAAACCCCCGAGTCGTTCGAGGCATTCGCCTCTCCGACTCGGGGCTAGGATCCGTCTGACCTCCCACGAGGGGAGGTCATTCATGGTAAGACTCTTTCTAATGCGTAACCCCTTGGCAATTATTTATCTCACATGCCCCAAAAGAAACCGAGCCGATACACTCATGGGAGTATATCGGCTCGGTTTAAATCTATAAAGGTTGCTTATTTCTTCAGCTCTAGAGCTTGGAGAAGCTTCATAGCTTCTGGCAGGCTGGCTGAGTTTGGATACTTATCGACAACGGCTTGATAGCTAGCCTTGGCATTGGCGGTCTGCCCTAGTGCCTCATAGGCAATACCTGCTTTGATGAGGTAGATAGGGGATAGCAAACCGTTATCGGCCTTCTTAGCTGCCTCCTCGAAGTACTTAATGCCCTCGGCGGTCTTATCAAGATTGACGTAGCAATCACCGATCAAGCCGTAAAGGCTAGGATTGGCCATGGAGTCTTTGCTCTTGAACTTCTTGAGGTGGTTGATTGCCTCATCGTACTGCCCTAGATTGTATAGGCAGATACCGGCATAAGCCTCTGCGAGGTTAGCACTTGTGGTACCACCATACTGATCGATCACCTCTAGGAAGCCTAGTACATCGGCACCATTTCCATTGAGTGCAATCTCGAATGAGTCGCGATCAAAGTACTGCTCTGCCTTGTAGATGGCCTCTTGTGCTTTGCTAGCTCGGGGAGCCTTGTAGAGATTCTTGTAGGCAATGATACCGCCAATCACGGCGAGTAGCACTACTACTGCTATGATCAGGGTGTTGCGATTCTTGCGGATAAATTCGTCCGACTTATTGATCACCTCAATGGCACCCTCTTCAATCTTTTCAGTGGCATCAGGCCTATCTTGCTTCTTATTGCTCATATCTTATTCTGTATAACTTGGTTAGAAACCCTAAAGATTGTGCAAATCTACATAATTATTAAGAATTGACCAATAATCGGGTGGTTAT
This sequence comes from Porphyromonas sp. HMSC077F02, assembly GCF_001815465.1. Taxonomy (NCBI): domain Bacteria; kingdom Pseudomonadati; phylum Bacteroidota; class Bacteroidia; order Bacteroidales; family Porphyromonadaceae; genus Porphyromonas; species Porphyromonas sp. HMSC077F02. The sequence continues at coordinate 119,954 of NZ_KV820630.1, forward strand.
TCATTAATTACTCGGGTACCAATAGGCAGTCCCTCTACTAGAAGCTTAGTGAGATTGCCAGGTGTATCCATATCGAAGACCACGATGGGCTGATTATTCTCCATGCACATGGTGGTGGCGGTAAGGTCCATCACCTTGAGGTGGCGGCGGAGAATCTCTTGATAGGTGATCTCCTCAAAGCGTGTGGCGGTAGGGTCTTTCTCGGGGTCGGCGGTGTAGATGCCATCGACGCGGGTGCCCTTGAGCATCGCATCGGTCTCGAGCTCTATCGCACGAAGTGAGGAGCCGGTATCGGTGGTAAAGTAGGGATTCCCGGTACCGCCTGAGCAGATGGCTACCTTGCCACTCTCTAGTGCCTCAATAGCATCCCACTTATTATAGTGCTTGCCGATGGGGCTCATAGGGGTGGCGGTGAAGACTACATTCTTCTGCCCCTCAGCCTCTAGGGCGGAGCTAAGAGCTAGGCTATTAATGACGGTGGCCAGCATGCCCATCTGGTCGCCTTTGACGCGGTCAAACCCTTTGGTGGCGCCGCTCAGGCCCCTAAAGATGTTGCCACCACCAATCACGATGGCTACCTGCACCCCACTCTGCACCACTTTGGTGATCTCACTTGCATACTCCTGTAGGCGAACTGGATCAATGCCGTAGCCCTGTGCCCCTTGGAGCGACTCGCCACTCAGCTTGAGTAGCACTCTTCTGTATCTCTTCATCTTTTTCACTTTTATCTAGCTGTGATTATCTGCCACAAACTTAATCATTATTTCAGAAACTCCCTCCCCTCTACATACTAGCATTTTAGCCCATAACTAACTTCAGATGATTCAAGCACTTGTTTATTTGTAACAAATATGTTACCTTTGCAGTGTCAGATTAAGACGGCGTTCATTTACCATTATTTCATTATTATGAAGTTTTCAGAGTTTTACAAGATTCTTGAAAAGAATGGGTGGAAAAGGAGCGAGGGCAAAAAGCACGCTATCTACACTCATCCTGACTTTGACTACTTCATACCTGTAGACAGACATCCTTCTAAAGAGATACCAATAGGCACTCTCAATAAGATGATGAAAGATGCAGGACTGAAGTAGGAAATGAAGTCCTCCCCTCGCAACAGCGAGGGGACTTAATCTGACTAAACAATCGGAAAGGAGGTAGATATGAAAAAGAAAGTATTGGCAATTATTGAGAAAGGCGAAGACGGAGGGTATTCAATTTATGCCAAAGACCTCAATGGGGTGTATGGATTTGGGCTCAATGAAAAGGAGGCCAAAGAGGATTTTGCAGAGGTTCTCTCAGAACAGATCGAGTTTATGCAACAAAGGACTGGCAACAAGTCGGAATTCAGTGCAAAAGATATTGAGTACAAATACGACTTCACTGGCTTTTTTAAGTCCTTTCCCTACTTCAATATTAGCGAGCTAGCAAAGGAGTTAGGGGTGAACTCCTCACTACTTAGAAGGTATAAGACAGGCTCTGCACAAGCCTCTGAAAAGCAAAAGGAGAGGATACAGGAGTGTTTTGATGAGATGTTAAAGAAGCTCCAAGCCGTAAAGTTTTAGTCCAGCATTTTTTACAGCCCTCTTATTATTAAGCACTTTTTGCTGACCACGTCCCTAGTTGCGAGGCGGGGCGGACTCTTCCTCGTGAGGAGAGGAAGTATAAATATTGGGGTGAGATTATTGTAAATCATCAAAATAGTGTACCTTTGCAACGTCAAACTTAAAGGATTAAGTTGAACACATTTATTAATGAAAGAAGAAAGATGAAAAAGATTAGTTTACTACTTGTAGCAACTGCTACATTATTCCTTGCCTCTTGCTCTAGCAAGGAGTCTAAGACAACCGAGCAAGAAGAGGCTACTCAAACCGAGGTGACCGAAGAGGTAGCTACACCTGCATACGTAGGCACTTACGAGGGAACCCTCCCTGCAGCCGACGCAGCTGGCTTTAAGACTACCCTTACTATCAATGCGGATATGACTTACCAACTTACTCAAGTAGCTGAAGGTGGTAAGGAGGAGAACAAGACTGAGGAGAGCGGTACTTACAATCTCCTCGAGAATGACGTACTTGAGCTGATCACTCCTTCTACTGGTGCTAAGACCTACTACAAGGTGCTTGATAACTCTGTAGCACTCGTATCTGATGCTACTGGCACTCTTGCTGAGGGCGAGCTTGCTGATAAGTATATCCTTAATAAGGTAGTTCTATAATCAGTAGCTATTTACCAGAAAAATAGAGAGTGGGCTAGATACCAACCGGTGTCTAGCCCACTCTCTTTATCTCTGCAACTACACGTATAAGTTAGATGAGCTGCTCCCACTCGGACATTGCCTTTTGGAGGGCTTTGGAGGTGGTATCGTAGTCGGTGAGGAGCTGGGGGGTTGATTGGTGAGATAGTTGTTCCTCAATAGAGGCGAGTTGCTCTTCTAGCTGGGTGATGGTTGCCTCAATCCGCTCCAATTGTTGTTGCTGGCGTCGTTCCTCTCTCTGCTGTGCCTTTTGCTGTTCGTAATCAAGGCGCCCCTCACTCTTTTCGAGGGGTTGATTGCTCTGAGTAGGGGCTTCTTCGCCCACGGCATTGGCTTGTAGCTTACGGATATACTCCTGCATTCCGCCGAGGTGATTGACCACTCCGCCCTCCTTAAATTCAAAGACCTTATCCACCAGACCATCAAGGAAGTCTCGGTCGTGGCTAACGATCAGCACCGTGCCATCGTAGTTTTGAATCGCCTCCTTGAGCACCGCCTTACTAGAGAGGTCGAGGTGATTAGTCGGCTCATCAAGGATGAGGAAGTTAGAAGGGCTAAGCAGCAGACGGATCATCGCCAGTCGGCTCCGCTCTCCTCCGCTCAGCACCTCCACCTTCTTCTCAGAAATCTCTCCGCCAAACATAAAGGCGCCGAGGATGTTATTGATCTGTAGTCGGATGTCCCCTACTGCCACTCGGTCGATGGTCTCGTGGATCGTAAGATGAGGATCCAGCAGGGAGGCTTGGTTCTGTGCAAAGTAAGCGGTCTCCACCTGATGTCCCAGCTTCAGCTCCCCTTCGTGTGGTATCTCGCCCATCACCGCCCGCACAAAGGTGGTCTTGCCACTTCCATTCTTTCCCACAAGTGCGATCTTATCGCCCCGCTCTATGGTGAGGTCAATATCGTGCAGCACTCTGTGACTACCGTAGGCGACCGATAGCTCCTTAGTGATTAAAGGGTAAGCGCCACTCGACACCGCCATAGGGAAGCGGAAGTGTATCGCACGGTGGTCAAGCTCCTCCACCTCAATTCGCTCCACCTTCTCTAACTGCTTGATGCGCGACTGCACTTGCACCGCCTTGGTGGCTTTGTAACGAAAACGCTCAATAAACTCCTCGGTATCCTTGATCATCTTCTGCTGATTTTCGTATGCTCGGAGTTGTTGTTGGTACCGCTCCTCTCGTAGCTCTTCATAGTGCGAGAAGTTGGTCTTGTAGTCGTACGCTTTCCCGAGGGAGAGCTCCACAGTGCGGGTGGTGGTATTATCCAGAAAGCGGCGGTCGTGGCTCACCATTATCACCGCGGCACTACTTCGCTTGAGAAACTCCTCCAGCCAGACGATCGACTCCATATCGAGGTGGTTGGTCGGCTCATCGAGGAGAAGTAGGTCGGGCCGTCCGAGGAGGATCTTCGCCAACTCAATACGCATTCGCCAGCCACCACTAAATTCACTCGTTGGGCGGTCGAAGTCGCTTGGTTCAAAGCCCAACCCCTTGAGCGTCTGCTCTATCTGTGCGTCCTGCTCCTGAGGAGCATAGAGTGCCAATAGCTCTGTATGATTGGCGAGCCGCTGCACCAGCTCCATATAGCCATCTGAGTCGTAATCGGTTCGCTCCGCTAGCTCTTGGGTGAGCCGGTCGACACTCTTCTGTATTTTCAATTCCTTATCAAAGGCGAGGCGTGCCTCCTCACGCACCGTATGCCCATCCTGAGTCAGTAGGTGCTGTGGTAGGTAGCCGATCGCCATATCGGTAGGATAGGAGAGAGCCCCTTCTGAGGGCTCTCTCTTGCCTGCTATAATATTGAGTAGGGTAGTCTTTCCTGCCCCATTGCGTCCCGTGAGGGCGATACGCTCCTTCGGATTTACCTGTAGAGAAACCTCCGAAAAGAGTTTATCTGCCCCAAAGGAGACGCCTACATTATTCAGTGCTAGCATCTAGTCTCCTTATGGTCTTGTAATCTTAACAAGTTCAGTAGTCATTACCTGACCCATAGTAGTCATCTCGGTTTTCACCACACCCTTATTGGGCACCACCCAAGTGATTTGCTTATTCTCCTGAGTTTGGTTCATCCCCATTGCCTGAGTGGTGGTCTTTACCTCCTGCTCCACCTTGATGCTCTTGAAAGTACCGGCTGGAGTGGTCACCTCTTCGTCTACAGCAGTGATCTCATTCCGAGTTATCTCAGTGATGACGTTTAGATCCATCCCTTGTACCTTAGCGGTGATGGTAGCCTTGGTCAGAGGTAGCTTATCCCCTACTTTGCCTTGGAGTGGAGTAAAGCCAGCATCGCCATCAAAGGTCATATCAATATTTGAGCCCATACCAGCCTGCTCCATAGTAGCCTTGCTCTGAGCCAAGAGACTTTCCACACTATATTGGATCTTACCATCTGCAAAGGTAAGGGCATTTTCCATGGTCATTGGCTGCTTCATGCCAGGCACCTTGGTGACCACTTCGTAGGTGATGACGTTGCCCTCCACCTTTTTCAGTGTCTGAGTAACCGTAGAGGTACCCATCAGTTTATTCGACATCTCGTACTCATATACCGTGCCCACAGGGTCATTATCATAGTACTGTGCGTAGCTAGCGGTAAGGGTAGTAAGGGCTAAAACAAGTGTTGCTATTATCTTCTTCATAAGTTTGTTGTAGCAAATAAAGGTCGGGGGGTCTCTTGTGGAAGTCCCCCGACTCTTAGTGGATAATTATATGGTCTCAGTATTCTCTTCTGTCTGTACGCTATTGGCATTAGGCGTGATGAGCTTGTACCCCTTGCCGTGCTTATTCTGAATCTCCACACGCTCATCTTGAGCCAAGTGCTTACGTAGCTTGGTGATATAGACATCCATACTACGGGCATTGAAGTAGCTATCCTCACCCCAGATGGTTTTGAGGGCATAGTTACGCTCCATCAAGTCATTAGCGTGCATACAGAGGAGCGTCAGCAGATCGGTCTCCTTAGTGGTGAGTCGCTTTGGCTCCTCATCTCTGAAGGTAAGCATCTGCTTCTGCGTATCAAATACGAAGTCGCCGATATTGTAAAATGCTACTGGCTCTGGCTTCTTGCCCTGTACCCTGCGGAGTACCGCATCAATACGCATAGTGAGCTCAGCGGTATTGAATGGCTTCTTGAGGTAGTCATCAGCACCGAGCTTAAATCCCTGCTCTACATCCTCGCTCAGGGTCTTTGCGGTGAGGAAGATGATGGGTAGTGACTCGTTTTTGCTCTTGATCTTTTGTGCTAGCTCAAACCCATCCATCTTGGGCATCATCACGTCTAGGACGCAGATATTCCAGTGGTCTGGTTGTTCCTCAAAAGCCTCCCAACCGGCCTGTCCATCTTGGAAAAGATCGGTTTGGTACCCCTTGGTATTTAGAAACTCGCTGAGTAGAGGACCCAGGTTTTCGTCGTCCTCACATAGAAATACTCTTACTACGTCTTCCATCATAATCTTTATTCTTTAATTGGTAATGTAATAATAAACTTAGTTCCCTTGCCTAGCTCGCTCTCCACAGCTATCTTCCCGTGGTGTAGCGAGATGATATGCTGCACATAGGCCAGCCCTAGGCCGTATCCTTTGACATCGTGCCGATTGCCCGTCGGCACGCGGTAGAAGCGGTCAAATATCTTCTTGGCATGCTCCTTTTTCATTCCGATGCCATTATCTTGGATATATATCTTTACGTTTTTAGCATCGTTACTGGTACCCACTGTAAGGTGAGGTGGTCGCTCAATACTTCGGTACTTGATCGCGTTATCGAGGAGGTTGAAGATGATATTGGTGAGGTGCATCTCATCGCCCTCTACAGTGGCCTGCTCTGCCCCTAGGTCCACATCAATCTCTCCCTCGTAGCTCTCCACTTTGAGGCTAAATATATTGGTAACATTGAGGAGAAGCTCCTCCATATCTATTTCCTTCAACTTTAGCTTTACCTTATCGCGGTCGAAGAAAGACATCTGTAGCACCTTATCAATCAGCAACTCCAGTCGCTGACTCTCCGCCATGATACTTGAGATCCACTTCTGTCGGCGCTCGGGAGAGGTCTCCGCCTGGTCTGCGGAGAGCATCTGGCTCGCCACCATAATGGTGCTGACAGGCGTCTTCAGCTCGTGCGTCATATTATTGACAAAGTCCTTACGCAGCTCCTCTAGCTTCTTCTGCCTTACCAGTGAAACAATGGTAATCGTAAACACCACAAAGAGTAGCAGCGTAAAGCCCGCCGAAGGGATAATAAACTCATACGAACTAGAGATAAGCTGCCGCTTCCCCGGGATATAGAGCTTCACAAAATACATGTGTGAGGGGTGGTCATTGGGGAATAGCACCTGCGTGTAAGTGGCATCGGCATCATCGGCCGGTATCTTGCCACTGCTGTAGTACGCCCGATGATTATTATCCACCAACTCATAGATGTAAGGCAGTGTAATGCCGTTATTGGTGAGGTAGTAGCTAAGGAGCAGGTCCAGATCTTTCTCCGAAATACGCTCGTAGATAGGGGCTGGATTATTGTCGCGCACCGACTCTATGGCGAGCTGAATCACCATCTCACGCACCTCGCTATACCGCTCCGTGAAGGCCTTCATCAGTTCCCGAGAAGCCTCCTGAATCCTATCGGGGCTCTGCTTCTTGGCTATCCTCAGAGGGTCTTGGGGCAATTGGTCCAAGCCGAAACGCAGGCTATCAATCTGTAGTTGCTTGTTTTTCTCCTTCAGGTTGTTCTCTAGCGAAAGAAGGCTCGACGAAGTGGAGAAGCCAAGGCGATCCGAAACCAGACGTGACATCTCGTCGCGCTCCACATCCTGACTTACCGAAGAGAGTGCCTGACGTACACGACTATCAAACTGCTCATTTCGGAAGCGGTAGACCACGTCAACATAATTGAGTTGCATCAGTAGCAACCCAATCAGGGCTAGTGCCATAGCCACAACGATTAACCAAAGCGTCCACTTCTTCATAACGTGAGCAAGGTACGCATTATTCTCTTTGTATTAACAAAAAGAACGTTAAATATTTAAGGCGTAAATGTTAATTAAAGCAGACAACTAAGGCAGTAACCCTATGGCAATAGGGTAGTTACACTCATTTAGAGCGTGCGAGTGCCCCACGAGCCACGGTCGAGCTTGCGGTAGTTGATCGCCTCCCCGATATGCTGGATCGTGATATCTGGCGAGGCATCGAGGTCGGCAATGGTACGGGAAACCTTTAGAATACGGTCATACGCTCTAGCGGAGAGCTTAAACCGCTCCATCGCCTGCTTCAGTTGCATCAACCCATTGGCATCCACATGGACAAACTCCTGCATCATCGCTGGGGTCATCTGCGCATTGGTATAGATCCCCGGCATCCCTTTGAACCGCTCCTTCTGTATCGCTCTCGCCTTCATCACCCGCTCACGGATCGCTTCACTCGGCTCACCACGCTGCTTACTCGATAGCATCTCAAAGGGCACTGGCAGTATCTCCACCTGAATATCGATTCGATCGAGCAGCGGGCCAGAGATCCGACCGAGATAACCCTTCACTTGAGCCTCCGTGCAAGTGCACTCCTTGAAAGGGTTGTTGTAGTGACCGCAAGGACAAGGGTTCATTGAGGCCACCAGCATAAAGGAGGCGGGGAAAGTGACCGTCTGCCGAGCCCTTGATACGGTGATCTGTCGGTCCTCAAGTGGCTGACGTAGCACCTCCAATACATTACGGGCAAACTCAGGTAGCTCATCGAGGAAAAGCACCCCATTGTGGGCAAGAGAGATCTCACCTGGCTTGGGATAAGAGCCCCCGCCTACCAGAGCCACATTAGATGTACTATGGTGGGGTGCCCTGAATGGTCGCTCCCGCATCAGTGCGATGTGCGTTGGCAACGTTCCCGCCACCGAGTGAATCATGGTGGTCTCCTGCGCCTCCTCCTTAGTGAAAGGGGGTAGGATGCTTGGCACCCGCTTAGCCATCATCGACTTACCACTCCCTGGAGGGCCTACCATAATGATATTGTGCTGACCACTAGCAGCCACCTCAATCGCACGCTTCACCATCTCCTGCCCCTTTACCTCTGCAAAGTCGGCATAGTGCAGAAGCGGGTGATGAAAGATCTCCTCCTCATCGTATAAGTACTCCTTCAGCACCGAGCTTCCCTGCGAGAGATAGTCTACCACCTCAGCAAGTCGCTCGGCACCAAACACCCGTATTCCCTCTATCACAGAGGCCTCCTTGGCATTGGCTCGTGGCACAATGATATTCTTAAACCCTTGCCGCTTCGCCATAATGGTCATCGGTAGCACTCCATGAATTGGCCGAAGGGCACCATCCAGTGCCAACTCACCCATAATCATCGTATCAGCAAGTCGCTCCGTAGGGAGCTTCTCACTCAGCGAGAGGATCGCAATAGCTAGGGGAAGGTCGTAGGCAGCCCCCTCCTTCTTGAGGTCGGCCGGTGCCATATTGATGATGTAGCGATGCTCCTGATAGGTATATCCACTCTCGGCGATGGCAGCTTGGATACGTTGGTGGCTCTCCTTTACCGCCGTATCGGGCAATCCCACCAACATAAACTTAGTGCCACTACTGATCTGTGCTTCGATCGTCACCTTACACGCCTCAATACCACTGACTGCTGCTCCATACACCTTGACCAGTGCACGCTCCACCGAGGTCTCCTCCCACAGCACGCTATCATCCATCATTTACTTCTTTTGTTGTTTAATATAGTTGATCAGACTATCAGGGTTACTCCAGCTACGCTCTATATTTTGTAGGCTATCCACCACCATAAAGGTTGGTAGCTCATCGATGGACTGCTCCTTCAGAAAAGTCTGCGACTGCCCGATGCTATCAATGAGGAAGTATTGCTTCGTCCCCTTGCTTTTCGTCTTCAAGCTCTTGGGGAGAGAGTCATTGAGCAGCACGCTATAGCTAGACACACCTAGGCTATCGAGTAGATGAAAGTACCGCTTTTGCTTGGCAAATAGGGCAGAGTCCTGTGGCGATAGCTCCATAATATTAAGGGCGACGAATCGATTTTTCCCCACAAAATCCTTGAAGTTGACCCGATCCTTCATTCCACTGACCACAAAAGAATAAGGAACTACTGGACCTCTATTCCAACTATTATCACCAGCCATTCTCCAACCCAAAAGCCCAGCAAGATCATACTGGTCTCTAGCCAATTGAGCAAAGAGACTCCACCAAGTCTGATCATTCTTCCCACTTTGGTATTGCTCCATACCATCCTCCACCAGGAGGAGCGTAGGCGATTCCTTACTGTGGGCACTCAGGAAGTCCAAGAGTTGCTCCTCGCTTTTCTCCCTCTCTGCGTACCACTCCTTCAGCAAAGACTCATAGAGTAGACCCTTCAGCGACAACTCTTTATCGCTGATATTAGCAGAATAAGTCTCGGCATCACGGTCGGGAAATAGGGGGAGTTGCAGGCGTCCCTCTCCATTCCTCAAGAGGAAAAGGTCAATCGTATCTAGATCAAAGACCTCATGATAGCTAACCTTACCCTTCGGGCTCACTTCCAAGGTATCCATAGTGATGCTCTGGGCACCGTAGACCAGCAGGTACCAAGGCCCCGACTCGCTATCTTGATGGCTTGCCACAATCTTGACTGGCCTTACCGACTCACTCTTATGTCCCCTTCCACAGCCACAAAATAGCAGGGCTACAAGTAGGCATATCCCCAGGGCTCCTCTCTCTATCCTCATTACTCCTTACTATATATGATATCCTTGATGAGCGATTGATCGCTTGTGCTATAACCATAGGGCGAGAGGAGTTGTAGCTTTGCCAGCAAAGTAAGGTCAGGCGACCCACCCTTTGCCCATTGGCTTAATTGCTCTATCCCCTCCTTGCGTTGCCCCTCTGCCAAAGTAGAGAGAGCTCTCCAGAAAAGCAGTGCCCCCTCTCCACCATTAGTCGCCCGATCGAGTAGCTCCTTTGCCTCCTGAGCTTTACCAGAAAGGAGCAACAACTCCACAATGATTGAAAGGCTCTTGGCGTTTTTGCCATCGGAGAGATAGTGCGCTTTGTAGGCCGCCTTCATCGCCTCCTCATTTCGTCCCGACTGATAAAGTAGCTCAGCACGTAGCAAGGGAAGCCGATAGCTCTCCACCTGCTCCTCACTCGTCTCCAGCCACTTAATCGCCTCGCCCCTACGACCAAGCTTAATGAGCAGTTCGGCTATCTTACTCGCCGTAATAGCTGTTGGTCCCTCCAGTTCCACCGCCTTTTGCAGCTGCTGCAGTGCCCCCTCGTGGTCGTTACGCATAATACTTGCCACCGACATTCCTCGCCACACCTCGGCAGTATTGGTCAGATAGTCCGCCACCACCCGCTCATAAGTGCGACCCGCGGCATCGTATTGCCCAAAGCCCACCATCATAGTGGCGAGCTTGAGCAACCCCTCCTCGCTAAGTAGTCCTCGCCTGGAGAGGAAGGCTCCATCAAGCAGATAGGGAGAACGAGCAAATGGGCTTACCAACGTATGCCGATGACTTGAAAGCTGGTAAAAGCGGTAGGCACTAAAGAGGAGTTCCCTCGCGCCATCTACCTCGGTAGGTGCTGGCAAAGGAGTAGCATCGGGCATCGACTGCTCTAAAATATCGGCCTCCATGCCACGAACCACCTCTCTCCATGCTGGCACCAAGGCATACGAATACATGTCAGCGCTAATCATTCTACGCCCTTGCGACATAAATGGCAGGATGCGAGTAAAGACCTCCACATTCGCTTGGTCTAGGTCGGGATACTGCTCATCAAACCTCAGAAACCAGTGGCTCATCTTACTGAAAAAGGCAAAGCCCTTGAGCCCTGTGACTAGGTGGTAAGCGGTATCTTGCTCCGCATCTTGTAGCATCTTCAATTGATCTGGCACCTTAGCCATCAGCTCCTCCATCTCCTCGAAGTGCTCCTTATCAATCGCTTTCTTCTGTAGCTCTGCTATCTGACTACTGAGTGAGCCAGTACCACTCATAGACTGCCGAAACTTATCACTGATATTCTTTAGCTCAGGCACAATCTTCTCCTCATAGGTCTTGTGGTTTTCGGTCGTCTTGTACGATATCTGCACCACCTTAAGTAGCTCTAGCAACAGCTCTTCACGAGATAAAAGAAAGGTCTCTACCTCCGCAACCAAATCGGGGTGAAGGGTACTCAACTCTGCCTGATGACGGCGACCCAAAACAAGGAGTGCTGCCATAGCGGCACCCCGCACAATAGGATCGTGATGCCCCTTTCCAAAGGCGAGGAATAGGGAGATCTTTTGCTCATCAAAATACTCCATACTCCCCACAAAAAGGGCAGAGACAATGCTCTGAGCCACAAGAGCTGGCACCTGTGTCATCTCAAGCGTATATTGCAGACGCTCACACACCGACTTAGGGAGCCGTGGTGTAGCCCAGAGGTAGTCGAAGAGTTGGTCCACCTTATCAAAGTAGCTCTGCTCCCTCTTGGATACCTCCTCCGATAGCTCATCGATTAGATGAACTATTTTCTCAGCATTGAGCTGGTAAATATTAAGCCTCTGTACGGTCTCGCAACGAGTGTCATTTGGTCGCTCCTCTTCCTCGATATGAGCCGCATTGGCACGGAGCATTTGCATCAGAGAGGTACCTATCCCCCTCAAGATCTCACTGCGCTTTGGGTCGTCCGTACCCTCCTTATAGTAGTAAGTAAGGTACTTGTAAGTCTCCTCTAGCTGCTGGATCTCTCCACTCTCCGCCAACGGTAGCGACCGCATATCTTTCTGTACCATGCCGTAGAGCCCCTCGAGCGTTTTATTCACATGCCACCGCACTCGGGGAGGGTAATACTCCTCCACTCCATATTCTGATAGAGAAATCTCTCTTTTTTTCATTCTTAAGCTCCTTTCATGATTCCCATTGGGTCCACAACTACCAACACTGCCGCCGCGAGTAGCAACAGCCCAACTAATACCATCGCTATCCTAGCGCCACCCAAACCTATCTTCTTGGGGAGGAAGCCGTAGGAGCGACTATTGAAAAACCAACGGCTACCCCTCAGCCCGACCCATAAGGCCATAAGCCCAGGGAGGACAAACATTAGCCCGAGGGCTATATAGACCAGTCCCGCTTTCGTCATTACCGTGGGTCGTAGATGAATGGCTCCTCGGCACTGAGCAGAGAGAGACGGCGGTGGTCACCCTCCATCTCAATTCTTACACGCACTACTTCGTCTTCATCTGGCAGAAAAGGCGTGAAGAGTGCTGGCCACTCCACAAAGCAGTAGTAGCCACTGTAAAGGTAGTCGGTAGCACCGATGTTTTGCAAATCATCGTGCGTCTCGAGGCGATAGGCGTCGAAGTGGTAAACAGGATCGCCACTTTCGGTGTGATACTCATTGACAATGGCGAAGGTAGGGCTACTCGTTACCTCCTCCACGCCAAGCTCTTTAGCAAGTTCCTTAATAAGCGTCGTCTTACCTGCCCCCATCGGTGCATCAAATAACCAAACAGGATGTGTGCCTAGCTCCTTCAACAGAAAACTAGCCACCTCCGGTACCTCACTGAGCTGATACTCTATGCTCTTTCCCTCGCCCCACTCTATCTGTTTAGTCCCCATATTTATCCAATATATCAATAAACAAAACTACCTATTTCCCAGCCAATAGACAAACATTACCCCGATTTGTCATTAACCTCAGCACGATATAGAGAATTACACCTGCACTTAGTCTGATAAAAAGAGAGCGGTAATGTGAGTAAAAACTGAGACCAGGTCTCCGTGATCTCTTAATTTGTACACAGGGCAAGGTCCGATGACCAAGTATAGCTCGCCCGTCCGACTTGTCTGACTTGTCTGACTCGTCCGACCTGTCCGATAAAGCAATCCCCCATCAGCACCGAACTTGTCCGATAAAGGACTTATATTAAGGAGAATAGCAGTTCATTGACACCGTCTATATATCCGACCAAAAACTGCGACCGTATCTCGCCAAAAGTTTAGATGCAACTAAGCATTTGCTTTGTTGCAACTCGTCTTTTGCTTAGTTGCATCTCGCCGATTGCTTAGTTGCAACTCAACTTTTCCCCCCTTTTCACTATGATATCCACACGCCCACGTGTATATGCAACCCCTTCGGGGTAGTGAGGTTTTGGTAACTTTGCTTCCCAAGCTTCACCTTCAGGCTCGCTTACGCTCCCCTTCAGGGGGAAGCTTGGGTTAATACACCATGAAACCCCTTCGGGGTTTTCTTGAATAGACAGGCACCCCCACAGCACCCGACTTGCCCGATAAAGGCATGGCCGCAAAAAGGACCTCGGCAGAGGTCCGTGCTAAATAGGCACAGGTCAAGGGCAAAGCCCGAAGACCTGTGTATCGGCGATACAAAACCTACCCCACGACCCCGGCCGAGGGGTCGGACAACACCTATGCAGGTCTGACCCCTCAGCCGGGGTCATGGGTAGGGGAATCCCTATCTGTACACAGGTCTTCGGCACTACGTGCCTTGACCTGTGCCTATTTAACACGGACCTCTCGGCCGGGGTCCTCACCAAAAGGATCCCTCGCGGAGGTCAATCCGGCAGATAGCCCGAAGGGCTTACACAGTCTAATAACCCAGCCTTCCCCCTCGGTAGGTAGGC
>NZ_KV820630.1:133900-134767 GCF_001815465.1 Porphyromonas sp. HMSC077F02
GGGGTTGCACTTTCACATCTTGGATTATTGTTTATATGCAACCCCTTCGGGGTAGCGGGCTTATGATGACCTTGCTACCCAAGCTTCACCTTCAGGCTCGCTAACGCTCGCCTTCAGGGGGAAGCTTGGGTTAATACACCATGAAACCCCTCCGGGGTTTTCCTTGAATAGGCAGATAGCCCATCAGCACCCTTCGGGTGCTCTAATCCCCGCCCGACTTATCCTATAAAGGCACCGTTGCGAAAGGACCTCGGCAGAGGTCCGATTTGTCGTAGCCCCCATTCACCGGGCTTCGCCCTCGAATGGGGGTAAATAAGGCGACCAAAACCAACGATCCCATGCGAGTCGGACGACCTATTCTATGATTAACGCCCATCTTGTCCGATAAAGGACTTATATTCAGGAGAACAGCAATTCATTGACACCGTCTATATATCCGACAAAAACTGAGACCAGGTCTCGCCAAAAGTTTAGTTGCAACTAAGCATTTGCTTTGTTGCAACTCGTCATTTGCTTAGTTGCATCTCGCCGATTGCTTAGTTGCAACTCAACTTTTCCCCCCTTTTCACTATGATATCCACACGCCCACGTGTATATGCAACTCCTTCGGAGTAGTGAGGTTATGGTGACACAGACATCCCAAGCTTCACCTTCAGGCTCGCTGACGCTCCCCTTCAGGGGGAAGCTTGGGTTAATACACCATGAAACCCCTCCGGGGTTTTCTTGAATAGGCAGGTACCCCCACAGCACCCGACCTATCCGATAAAGGCACGGCCGCAAAAAGGATCTCGGCAGAGGTCAATCCGGCAGATAGCCCGAAGGGCTTGCACGGCCTAATAACCCAGCCTTCCCCCTCGGTAGGTAGGC
>NZ_KV820630.1:134867-135239 GCF_001815465.1 Porphyromonas sp. HMSC077F02
GGGGTTGCACTTTCACATCTTGGATTATTGTTTAAGGGGTACAAAGGATCTCTGTGAGGAGGTCAATCAGACAAATAGCCAGACAGCACCCACAGGGTGCCACTCAGCTAGCTGTAAGTTTGCAGGCAGCAGGGCGAGTTTATCGAAGCCCTCCAAAATCAAACAAAAAAAGTTAAATTCAAATGCGTAGATAAAGGGTATATCAAAGATGAAATAGCCAGTAAGAATAGTCTAATAGCGAGACTAATGTCGTATCTTTGTTGTAGAAAGATAGCCATTAGTCGATTAGGTGAGAAACCTTAGTATGCTAGCGAGGTCATAGAACCTATTGGGGGCAATAAGGACACCTAATCACGCTGTTGGATACTATAT
>NZ_KV820630.1:135339-136030 GCF_001815465.1 Porphyromonas sp. HMSC077F02
AATTATTTGTGGGAATTGATTTCTCAAAAGAAACGTTTGACGCAGCTATCCTCAAGGTATCTGATGGCAGTTCTTTTGATCTAAAGATCATTGGTAATGAGCAGTTCAAAAACGATGTACCAGGTTGTAAGCGATTTGTAAAATGGCTCAATAAGACTTGTGCACTATCTGGCGACTATTCTTCTGTCCTCGTAGGTGGAGAAGATACAGGAAACTATAGCACCACGCTGCCTAAACAGCTTTATGTGCTGGGGATTGATTGCTCCTTACAAAATGCTTATTCGATCAAATGTGGTAGTGGCAAGATTGTTCGCGACAAGACCGATAAGATGGACGCAGAAAAGATCGCCTACTACTTCTATCGCTTCCGTGATCAGATTAGGCTCTATAAGCCCCTATCTAAGGATATGGAGAGCTTAGAGAGACTTTATTCATACCGATATGGACAGGTGAGAGAAAGAGCGCGATTGAAGTGTCAGATAAAAGAGTATAGGCATCTTCTTAAGTCAGAACCCAATGATGAGACGCTAAAGTTCATGATCCAACGCTTAGAGAAGCAGGAGAGGTTTCTGAAGAAAGAAATCAAAGCTATTGAGGCTAAAATGATAGAAATCATTAAAGCTAATGAGGAACTCAATGAGATCCATGAATGCCTAGTGAGCATACCAGGTATCGGGAAGATCACAAGCCT
>NZ_KV820630.1:136130-136623 GCF_001815465.1 Porphyromonas sp. HMSC077F02
ACAAGGTTCGATAACCCCAAGCAACTTGCCTGCTCTTTGGGTGTCTCACCACACCCAAATCAGTCAGGTACATCCGTCCAAAATGGCAATCATAGGAGTTGGTTTGCCGACCCTTATTTTGCAAGCCTTTTACATATGACGGCACTCTCCGCGAGCAGATTCAACCCGAAGTTCGAAGCTTACAAGAAGAGGCTGAAGAGTAAAGGTAAGCCACATTTGCTCATTATGAACAACATCAAAAACAAGTTAGTGACGGTTGCCTTTACAATCGCCACGAGAAGGACCAAATTCTACTCTGATTATGACCCAAAACGAGCATAGACCAAAATAACACTTTTTAACCATATAAATTTGGTGGTGATCATAGATTGCCCCCAGTCGAGGGCGAAGCCCGAAGACTGGCGGGGAAAAGGGTACGGCATATATAATCGACCCTTGTGGTCGCACTTGGATGGGCTTGTGCGACCACAAGGGTCGAAGGATTTGGGACAAC
>NZ_KV820630.1:136723-149947 GCF_001815465.1 Porphyromonas sp. HMSC077F02
CTGGGGGCTAGCTGAGTGGCACCCTGTCGGGTGCGCCATATCGGTCATCCGATCTGACCGAGATGGGGATCGCCCCAAAAAAAGGACCTCCTCGTGGAGGTCAATTCCACCACCACTCAGTGCTCTGCACGATAGCGGAGCAGGTCATCGAAGAAGGAGGGATAGCTTTTGTGGACTACGTCGGGGGTGAGGATGGTTGTCTGGATCTCGCTCTGGTTACTTCCCCATATCCCGAAAGCCATCGCCACTCGGTGGTCGTTGTGTGGGTGAATAGAGACCTCTTTTGCCCCAGGAGTTCGTGTGCCACTCCAGACAATGTGATCCTCTGTAAGCTCAATGCCGGTCACTCCGTAGGGTTGGATATTTTCGATTAGTGAGGCGATGCGATCGCTCTCTTTATTCCTCAATAGGTGTATCCCAGTGATTTCAAAGGGGCAATCCAGAGCCACAGCGGTAAGGGCGATGGGTAGAAAGAGGTCGAGGTTTTGGGAGAGGTCCATCTCTATCCGTTGGGCATGGCAATCCCCTACCCGAGTTATCTGCACGCCTTCGTTGCTTTCTTTAGTCTCTATACCAAAGGTGCGGTACAAATCGGCCACAGCTCTATCGGGTTGGACGCTATCAAGGTTCAATCGAGGGAAGACTATCTGCTCTACCTGAGGGTTGGTGGCGAGCAACTGATACCAAAAGGAGGCGGCACTCCAATCCCGCTCTAGTGGGTATTTGTCCCCTTTTGAAATGACTGATTGGGTCAGTTGGAGGTAGGAGTAGGAGGGGCTATCAGGGGAAAAGTGGTAGGCTATCTTTGTGCCGTAAGCTTCGTTGCAGAGCTCAATAGCACTGAGGTACTGGCTACTGCTCCAGCGATTGGTAAGGGTGGTGTCGTGCACCTCTTTTGGAGGGACAATAATAAGGGTGCTTTCTTCGGACAACCATTGGTAGTCGCCACCTAGTTGGGTGATAAACTGGAGGTCATCTCGCTTAATTCTCTCTATCAATCGTGGCGAACCTACAAGTTGGGTGTCTCCTGGCTCAAAAAGTGAGGCGATGATTAAGAAGCGAATGGCAGTGCCACTCTCTCCACAATCGACTTTGCACGAGGAGCTGCCTTGACGCTTAGCCAATTGCTCCACAGCATGGTAAAGCACCTTGAGGTCGTCACAAAAAAAAGCACCAGTCACTCCCGAACCGATAAGGTCGGAAAGCGACTGATGCTTTAGATAATGTCTTAGTATCTGCCTAGCAGCTACGCTCTTACTATAGGGCAGCTCTATCGTGAGCTGGCGGGGAAAGGTGAGCGGTGGTAGCTGTAGGAGACTGTTGCACGAAGGCGATCTGCGGCGTTGCTTTCGGGATTCGGGCTCGGTCACGTACGTGAGTACGCTCCCAGCGCCCTCACCCTCAGCGCCTTGCATCTCATTCTTCGTGCAACATTCTCGTAGAGGCATAAGGGATGGCTCGCTTACTTCAAGTGCTTGAGCAGATCGCCCTCTAGAGAGCTGGCTCCGATGCGGAAGAGCTTATTGGTCATCCACTCATCGCCTAGTATGCCTTTGACGATGCAAAGGTACTTAATGGCATCTTCGGTAGTACGGACTCCGCCAGAGACTTTGAAGCCTTTTCGGACGCCATACTTATCGTAGTACTGCTTGAGCACTTGGCACATGACATAGGCGGCCTCTAGCGATGCTCCGGGGTAGCCCTTTCCAGTAGAGGTCTTGATGAAGTCGGCCTCTGAGAATAGTGCCAGTATGCTTGCCCTCTGAATGCTCTCAGGGGTCTTAAGAGCACCTGTCTCTAGGATCACCTTGAGCACCTTGCCCTTGGTGACGTCTCGAAGCTCCTCTATCTCGTCGGTAACGGCTTGGTAGTCGCCACTGAGGAAGTTGCCAATATGCAGCACAATATCTATCTCATCGGCGCCATCGGCAAGGGCAAGAGAGGTCTCTGCCACCTTGATCTCTTGGAAGGTCTGCGAGCTAGGGAAGCCTCCCGATACACAGCAGACGTGCACATCTTCGACCATTAGGGTCTCCTTGACCGTCTTGGCAAAGTTGGGGTAAACGCAGATACTTGCTACGGGAGGAATGGTGGGATTGGTATCGTCGAGGTCGTTGACACTCTTGACGAAGTTGTATATCTGATCCGTATTATCCTCAGAGCCCAAGGAGGTGAGATCGATGGTGCTGTGGAGGAAGCTGATGGTATCGTGATTATTGAGTGCATCGTAGTGGGTATCGATCAGCTTCTTAATCTCGGACTGGATCTCTTCCACTGTCTGCACAGGTGCAAAAACTGAAAAAGCCTCTTCAAACTTGCTCTTACCTACATGCTTGTGTGGCTGTTGATTTTCTAATGTCATAACCTTTATTTATATAGCTTGTTGTTATTAATATGTCTATCTCTATCGCGTTGGCTCTTCTTCTGGATATTCTTCTGAAACGCCTCTGTGAGGTCGCAACCTGTCTGATTGGCAATACAGGTGAGCACCCAAAGAAGGTCGGCCAACTCATCGGCAAGGTGCTCTTGTGTGATCTCCTCGCCTGGCTTCTGGCTCTGTTCGCCATAAAGGCGTGCCATTACCCGAGCCACCTCCCCCACCTCTTCGGTGAGAACCGCCATATTGGTGAGGGGGTCGAAGTAACGAACGCCATACGCCTTAATCCATTCGTCCACAGTGGATTGTAGCTCCTTTAGTGTCGGGCTATTCATCTATTTCTACTGTCTATTACAATGGTAACAGGGCCATCATTCTGTAAGGTCACCTGCATATCTTCACCAAAGATACCTTTTTGCACTGGTTTACCCAAATTGTCGGATAGCCGTTGGCAATATTTATCATACATTGGGGAGGATAGCTCTGGTCGCTCTGCCTTGATGTAGCTTGGTCGATTGCCCTTTCGGGTATCGGCTAGTAGGGTGAATTGGGAGACGCATAGGATCTCGCCCTCTTGCTGCAATATGCTCTCATTCATCACCCCATTGGCATCGTCGAAGATGCGGAGGTTGAGGGTCTTCTTGAGGATATACTCTAGGTCTTCCTCACTATCGCCTACCTCTACGCCGTGGAGGATGAGCATTCCCTTGCCGATCTCGCTGATGAGCAACCCTCGCACCTCTACTTTGGCGTGTGTCACTCTTTGTATCACTACCTTCATCTGTCGTTGCTATTGAAATGTTGATATACGGTCTCCCCTTTTACCTTGCCAATAGAGGCTTGGAGCGCCTCGAGGGAGGCCTCTTTGATGTTTTTGACACTCTTAAACTCCTTGATCAACTTCTGCTTATTCACTGGCCCGATGCCTGGAATCTCGTCCAGTTCGGAGTGGGTTTGTCGCTGACTACGGAGCTTCCGGTGGAAGTTGATGGCAAAACGGTGCACCTCATTTTGTATCCGCTCTAAGAGATAGAAGACTTGGCTCCGCTGCATAATGCCGACGACTTGAGGGGGATCTCCGTAGAGTACCTGATTGGTATTGTGCTTATCGTCTTTGGCGAGCCCCATCACTGGGATCTCTACACCCACCTCTTGGAGTGCCGCTTTCACTACACCCATTTGACCTTTACCGCCATCGGTAATGATGAGGTCGGGTAGCTCCCCACCCTCTTCCTTTATCCTCTGGTACCGCCGAGTCACCACCTCGTGCATAGAGGCGTAGTCGTCGGGACCGGAAACGCCCTTTATCTTATAGAGGCGATAATCCTTTTTACTTGGCTTGGCACCCTTAAATACAATGCAACTAGCCACAGGGTCGCTCCCTTGTATATTGGAGTTGTCGAAGCTCTCCACATGGTAGGGCAGTTTGGGCAAGCCCACAGCATTCATTAGCTCACGTAGGATCTGAGTATTTCGTTGCTCGGGATTCATCTTCTCTGCTTGCTTGTGCTTGTCTCGCATATACTGGGTCACGTTCTGCAGACTGAGGTCGAGCACCTTTCGCTTCTCCCCACGCTTGGGATGGGTGATGGTGTAGTGCGAAAAGTCGCCGAAGGTGGGTGGCTCCTCGAGTATCAGCTCCTGGATATCGTAGTGCGTGCGACTAAGCAACTCGATGAGAGCCGAGGATAGGAAGTCGCTCTCCTCCTCTTCATCCTCAATCAAACGCCGCTTAAACTCTAAGGTACGACCGGCAATGATACTGCCATCATGTATCTCTAGGTAGTTGATATAATGGGCATCCATATCAGATAAACTGCTCACTACCAACGCATTACCTATTACATTACTGATGATGGTGCTCTTGGCTTGGTAGTTGGAAACATCGGTTATCACTCTTTGTATCTCCAGTGCTCGCTCAAAGTCGAGCTCGGCACTCGCCTCAACCATCTTCTCATTGAGTAGCTTCTTCACACCCGAGACATTGCCCCTCAATATCTCTATCGCCTGAGCTACTTGTTCGTCGTACTCTGCCTTCGTGATGTACCCCTCACAAGGGGCGTTGCATCTATTGATATGGTACTTAAGGCAGACACGGAACTTCCCCATCTCTATCCCCTCCTCGCTGAGACGCAAGGCACAGGTGCGGAGCTTATAAATACGCTTGAAGAGATTAACCAAGGTCCACGCCATCCCTTTTGAAGGGTAAGGACCGAAGTACCGACTCCCGTCCTTAATGTACTTAAAGGTGACAAAGATCCGAGGAAACTCCTCCGCTTTCACGCAAATATATGGGTAGGCATCGCCATCTTTAAGTAACACATTGTACTGCGGCTGATACTGCTTGATCAGATTATTCTCCAACAGAAGGGCATCGAGCTCGCTATCCACCACCACATACTCTATCGTCTCAAAGGAGCGTAAAAGGGCACGCACCTTACGCTCCGGATGCTTCTTCTGGAAGTATGAAGCGATCCTCTTGCGGAGGTTTTTTGCCTTCCCGATATAGAGCACTACCCCCTCTGCATCACGGTAGGTATAGCAGCCAGGAAGCTCGGGAATGATACTTATACTCTCCTCTATTTCAGACTTGGTCAGTAGCATGAGTATGTTCCACGTGAAACTATCTGCCGATTAGAGTGAGCAGAATATTAATGTCCGAGGGAGAGATACCTGGAATTCGTGAGGCTTGTCCTATCGTAGAAGGCTGTATCTTATCTAGCTTTTGGCGTGCCTCTATAGAGAGACTATTGATAGAGAGATAGTCGAACCTTCCCTCAATACTGATGCCCTCCAGACGTTTGGCTTTATCCGCCAATTGTTGTTCTCGCTTGATATAGCCATCATACTTATACCGAATCTCCACAGACTCCACCGCCACCTCAGCATTCTCTTCCTGAAGGTAGAAGCGATTGACCTCGTTACAAACCTCACGAAGGTTCTCGTAAGTGATGCCAGGACGAACAATCAACTCCTTAAGCCTCACCTTCCGTTGAATGGGTTGGCTTTCCAAGGAGGTCAGCCATTCATTCACTTCAGGAGTAGGTTCAAGCGAAACCTCCTCTGTAAGCTTGCGAAGCTCCGTCTCCTGTCGCTTTTTATCTTGGTATCGCTTCAGTTGCTGCTCGCCTATCAATCCAATCGCATACCCTAGCTCAGTAAGTCGTTCATCCGCATTATCCTGACGCAAGAGTATCCGATACTCGGCACGACTAGTAAACATTCGGTAAGGCTCATCTACCCCTTTCGTCACCAGGTCATCTATCATCACGCCGATATATGCCTGCTCTCTAGTGAGGACAAAAGGCTGTTCCACGTGGAACGACAAGTGGGCATTGATGCCAGCGACTAGACCTTGTCCTGCCGCCTCTTCATAACCCGTAGTGCCATTGATTTGTCCGGCGAAGTAAAGACCCTTTACTAGCTTCGTCTCCATGGTATGGTGCAACTGAGTAGGGTCAAAGAAGTCGTACTCAATGGCGTAACCAGGTCTTAGAATATGTACATTCCGCAAGGCAGGTATCTTTCTGATCGCCTCTTCTTGAACCTCATACGGCATCGAACTACTAAAGCCATTGAGGTAGCACTCATTGGTATCTACCCCCTCTGGCTCGATAAATATCTGATGATGGTCGCGCTCCGCGAAGGTGACGATCTTGGTCTCTATACTTGGGCAATATCTTGGACCTATTGAAACTATCTGACCATTATAAAGCGGAGCCTCATCGAGGTGGTCACGAAGGATTTGATGTACCTCCTCGTTGGTGTAAGTAATGTAGCAGGAGTGTTGAGGCAACTCCTTATTAGAGCAATTGGGGTCATAGCTAAAATGGTGCCACCCCTCATCACCCGCCTGTTCCTGACAAAGGGAATAGTCAACCGTAGTGCCATCAATACGCATCGGCGTACCCGTCTTCATGCGATCCGTCTTAAAGCCAAGCGAAACCAACTGCTCCGTAAGTCCATAGGCAGCTGGTTCGGCAATACGTCCGCCTTTAATCTGCACCTCCCCGAAGTGCATAACGCCATTGAGGAACGTGCCATTAGCCAAAATCACCTTTGGTGCCATAAACTTTGCCCCAAGATGAGTTTGTACCCCTTTTAGTACCCCGTCCTCAATCAATAGCCGCTCCACGCTATCTTGCCAAAAAGAAAGATGCGGTGTCCGCTCCAGTTCCTCCCTCCATAGACGAGAGAATAACTTCCGATCGGTTTGGGCACGTGGGCTCCACATCGCTGGTCCTTTACTCCGATTAAGCATCCTAAATTGGATCGTACTTCTATCGGTCACCCTTCCCATAAATCCCCCAAGAGCATCAATCTCACGCACAATCTGCCCCTTCGCAATACCGCCCACTGCGGGATTGCAACTCATCTGTGCTATCCGCTCCATATCCATAGTGATGAGCAGCACCTCCGAGCCCAGTAGTGCCGCAGCACGTGCTGCCTCACAGCCAGCATGCCCTGCTCCCACTACAACAATATCGTACTCCTTATTCATTAGCTAATCAATCCCCAATCCTTTTCATTCACTAGCATCTTATCCAAACGCAGCCTTAGCAAGCGGTTTTTATCCAACCGAAGCTCCGGATCCTCCTTCAGGATATGTCCGACCAAGTTGCTACAAAACTGCACATATCGACCGTCCTCCGACAGATCCGCGATACGTAAGTCGAGCCCTACCCCACTCTGGCGTGTCCCCTCCATATCACCATGTCCCCTGATTTTTAAGTCCTGCTCCGCCAAGTAAAAGCCGTCCGTACTCTGGCACATAATCTGAATCCGTTGCAACGACGTCTCCCCAATTGAGTCGCCACTCACTAATATACAATAGCTCTGATGGCTTCCTCGCCCCACACGACCTCGTAGCTGATGGAGTTGCGAAAGGCCAAACCGCTCCGCACTCGTAATCACCATCACCGTGGCATTCGGTACATCCACCCCCACCTCAATCACTGTTGTAGCGACCAAGATATTTGTCTCCCCGCTAGCAAACATCCGCATCTCCTCCTCCTTCACCTCCGGCTTTAGTTTGCCGTGAACCATCCCCACCTTATGTGCCGGAAAGGCGTGCTTAAACTGCTCATAACCCTCCTCCAGACTCATCAAATCCACCTTCTCACTCTCCTCAATCAATGGGAAGACAATATAACATTGTCGCCCCTCCGATAGTTGCTGGAAGATAAATTGATTGACGTCTGCCATCTGATGTGTGTAAGCGTGTTTCGTGATAATCGGCGTACGTCCCGGCGGTAGCTCATCGATTATAGAGACATCCAAATCGCCATAGAGCGTCATCGCCAAGGTACGAGGGATCGGTGTTGCCGACATAATCAAGATATGCGGATTCAAGTGTCGGCTCTTCTCCCAAAGAACACTCCTCTGATAAACCCCAAAGCGATGCTGCTCATCAATAACCGCAAGACCAAGGTTATGAAACTGTACATACTCCTGAGTCAAAATATGAGTGCCCACAAGGATATCTATCTCCCCATTAGCAAGGGCTTCTAGCAGAGGCTTCCGCTCCTTCTGCTTCATCGAACCCGTCAGCAGTGCCACCCTAATATCCTTTTGAGACGCCAGCATATTAGAGATCGACTTAAAGTGCTGCTGCGCTAGGATCTCCGTCGGTGCCATCATACAAACTTGATAGCCACTATCCATCGCTGCCAACATTGAGAGAAGAGCGACCACCGTCTTACCACTTCCCACATCCCCTTGCACCAGACGATTCATCTGCTGGCCCGACGCCATATCGGCTAGGAGTTCTCCTACCACCCGCTCTTGAGCACCTGTGAGTTGGAACTTCAGTCCTTCCCTCTTAAATTTCGTCAAGTGACCATCGTCCTTAGGAGTCACTACCAGTCCAACCGTCTCCTCCTTACGTTCACGGTGCAGATACTGCATCCTCAGTGTAAGATAAAAGAGCTCCTCCATCTTGAGGCGTGCCTGCGCTCGCTGAAGCATACGGGGCGAAGTGGGGAAATGAATCATACTCAGCGCCTCCTCTATAGAGAGCATCTGGTACCCCTGCACAATATATTGTGGCAACGTCTCCTCCAACTTCCCATGCACCTCCATAAGAATATACTTCTGTAGCTCACTGATATTCCTCGAATTGAGACCAGAGCGCTTCATACGCTCCGTAGCAGAATACATCGGGTAGAGCTTTCCCACCGAGCTCAAAGGCCCCTTTGCGGGCTCCACCTCGGGGTGTGGTATGCTAAAGGTATCGCCAAACTTATTGGGTTTCCCAAAGATCGTATAGGGCGTATTGACCTTAAGTGATCTAAGGATATAACTTGCTCCATTAAACCAAACCAATTCAATGACCCCGGCAGCATCCTTGAAGTAAGCCTTCAAACGCTTCTTAGCACCTCTTCCCTCCTCCACAAAACCGATGATCTCTCCTTGTAGTTGCACATAAGGCATCCCATCAATCAGTTCATTGGTAGTATAGATGCGTGTCCTATCCACGTGGCGATAAGGGAAGTAGTAGAGCAGGTCACCCCACGTCTCCACTTCCAACTCCTTCTTTAGGGTGGCAGCTTTTCGCTCCCCCACCCCTCTTAGAAAGGTCACATCACGCTTCAGGATATCATTCATTGCTGACTCTCTCCTCCATAATCCACTCCGCCAACACCCTATCCTTAGGTGTGGTGAGTTTGATATTCTGTTCCTCCCCCTCTACTATCGTCGTATTCAGTCCACCATACTTCTCCACAATGCTTGCATCATCGGTACAAGTAGGGTCAGGCTGTTCATTAAAGGCTTGGTAGGACTTCACAAGCACCTCTCTATCAAATAGTTGAGGCGTCTGTACTAGTCGGATGGTACTTCGGTCTATAGCCTGATTTGCCCCATCGTGTTGCACCAAACGAATAGAGTCAGTCGGGAGAATAGCAGGAACCACCGCCTTAGATTGCCGTGCACTCCAAAGGCGTTGCAACATTGCACGCGTGACAAACGGACGTACCCCATCGTGAATCATCACATACCGTCCAGTGGCGAGTGCCAAACCATTCTGTACACTATCGGCACGTTCCTTACCCCCATCGGTGATCTTAACCTGTATAGAACTCGGAAGGTAACTACGGAGTAGCTCCTCCACATAATCCTGGTCACCGCTGGGTCGTACCAAAATCAATTCGCTATCCACCCAATCCTGAGTTGCCTCATAGATATTGAGGAGCGTCCAGATAATGATCGGTTGATCCTTGAGCTTCAGATATTGCTTAGGTAGCTCCGTACCCATTCTTCGGCCACTGCCACCTGCCACCACTACTACCGATAGCTCCTTCATGGTCATTTACTCTATCTCCCTCAATTCACTTAGATACCACATCACAATCCCCCCAGCGACACTGACGTTCATCGAGTGCTTAGTGCCGTATTGCTCTATCTCCACCACTCCATCCGAGAGGTCAATCACCTCTTGGTCCACGCCATCCACCTCATTTCCTAGCACAATGGCAATGGGTTGGCTCTTACCTAGATGCTCCTTGAGGTTGGGCAGTTTCACCGAGCCTTCTGCTTGTTCTAGAGACCAAATAGTATAGCCCTTATCTCTTAGGAGCTGGATTGCCTCCTGCGTCCGATCAAAGTGCCACCAATCGACCACCTCCTCAGCCCCGAGGGCACTCTTATGTATCTCAGAATGAGGTGGTTGACCCGTAATACCACAGAGATAAAGTCCCTCTAGCCTTAGAGCATCCGCCGTGCGAAAGATAGCCCCCACGTTGTGCATACTCCGGATATTATCCAGTACCACCACAATCGGTCGCTTGCCAGCCTTGGCATATTCCTGAGGGCTGATACGCCCCATCTCCTCTATCCTCAGCTTCCTCATCACTTCGTAAGGTCGGGCAACTGATGATATGAGTAGAGGTCACGAATCGCCTCCTCATAATACTTCTCCACTACAAGTCTCTTGGTCTTCAGACTATTAGTGAGCATACCATTGTCTATTGACATCGGCTCTGTAAGGAGGTAAAACTTCTTGACCTTCTCAAACGAAGCCAGCTCCGCGAGTTGAAGATCAATCCGCTCCTCCAATAGCGAGTGCACCTCAGGGAGCTTTGAAAGTACTTCAAGCTTCTCAGGGATAATCTCCACCCCTCTCTTCTTGAGCTCCTCAGTCACTAACGACCACGATGGGTAGATCAAGGCACTCACAAAGCTACGACCATCGGCAATCACTACCGCTTGCTCAATAAAGGCATCTGAAGTGAGTAGGTTTTCAATCACGTTAGGGGCAATATACTTACCATTCGCCGTCTTAAAGAGATCCTTAGCCCGCTCCTTAAAGAAGAGATTCCCCTCAGAGTCCATAGAGCCGAGGTCGCCCGTGCGGAACCAACCATCACTAGTAAACGCCTCAGCATTCGCTTCTGGAGCCTTATAGTAACCCTTGGTGACGGTATCTCCCTTGACTAGTATCTCTCCGCCGGCTTGCTCATCAATCTTCACCTCAACACCACCTAGCGGGCGACCAATAGAGCCAAATTCAAAGCCATCCATGTGGCAATAAGTGACCGTGGCAGTCGTCTCAGTAAGACCATAACCATAGACAATCGGCACCCCGATGCTGAGCAAGAAGGCTTGTACCTTATCGGCTAAAGCAGCACCAGCAGTAGGGAAAACGAGCCCTCGCTCTACCCCCACCTTTTTCTTCACCCTATTCAATAGAATCATAGAGTAAAAGCCATATTGTAACTTGAGCCAGAAAGGTGGCTTCCTCCCCTTTGCCCGATACTCAAAGTGGTACTTCCGACTTACCTTGAGCGACTCATCGGCAATCTTCTTGAGCAGTGGAGGGAAGCTCTGCATCTTCTCATAGACACCCACATAAACCTTCTCCCAAAAGCGGGGTACATTGCACATATAGTGCGGGCGCACCTCAGCCAAACTATCTAGAATCTTCTTTGGATTGCGATTAATGGCTATCTTCACCCGCATGGAGAGGCAAAGGCAGCACCACATGGCTTCAAAGATATGAGTCATGGGCAGGAAGTTCATACTCACCTTGCCAGGCTTAATCACCTCAATCTCCTTGCTGTGCTGTGTGATCGCCCACTGAACACTGCGGAAACTGATCTGCACCCCTTTAGGCACCCCGCTGGTACCACTCGTATAGAGGATAAGTGCCGTATCATCAAGGTCCCACAGCTCTCGACGCTTCTCCAACTCTACCTCCAGTCCTTGACCCTCAGCGATGCGTAGGAAGTCCTCAATATAGAGCGACTCCTTATCCTCCCCTATTCGTTCAATCGCACGATCAAAGAGTACCAATTGCACCTTTTGCTCCATCCCTAATATCGCCTCAATAGCAGCAAGATACTGAGCCTGTTCGCCCACAAAGAGGAGGTGTGTCTCACTATGCTCCAGCATCATACGCACTTGGGTCGCAGAACTAGAGGCATAAAAAGGGATCGCAATACTCCCCACCTCAAAGGAGGCTAGATAGGTGGCTAGAAATAGCTCGGAATTCTCCGAAAAGATAGCAATACGGTCGCCTCGCTCCACTCCATTGTGGACCATCGACACCGCTATCCTCTGCACAATGCTCCCAAACTGAGCCCACGTCATCTCGTCCCAACTCCCAGAGAGGGGGTTACGAGTCAAGAGACAAGTCTCCTTGGCATACTTCTTAGCATACGCCTTAGGAACATCTACAATCGGTAAAAAAGGGTCGGGAAGTCTCATAGCTTACATCACATCATCAAAAATTGTATTACCTACAATCACAAAGGTACAAAAAATCTAAGAAGCCCTATTCACACGTGTGCCACAAGCAGATAACGATGGGGTCTCTTGTCGGACGAGTCGGACAGGTCAGACAAATCGGACGACCCACCGAAATACTGAAATCTCTGGACCAAGGTCAATTAATACAAACTTCTCCTATAGGCAAGTGTAAGTTAGCCTATAGGAGAAGCTTGGATAGCAAGGACACCATAATCAAACTACCCCGAAGGAATCACACGATCCTTACTCTACTGGGATATATACTCTGCAAGGAAATCTCAAGAAAAATCCAGCAGGATCAGCGTCTTAATCCTTGTTCTAATGGAATATGGCCTAAGACTAGCACAGGGAGCAATGCTCTACATCAATGTGAAAAGTCTTAATCCTCGTATTAATGGAATATGGTCTGCGACATAATTTCAAACTTCGATTGTATCTTGATGACAATGTCTTAATCCTTGTTTTAATGGAATATGGTCTGCGACCTAGAGAAGGTAACCCTACAGCGTAGGGTTCAAGAGTCTTAATCCTTGTTTTAATGGAATATGGTCTGCGACTATGTAGATGAGCAGTGGGAGGAGTTTCAAAAGATGAGTCTTAATCCTTGTTTTAATGGAATATGGTCTGCGACTACAGTCGATCTTGACATGGATAACGCGTTTGTTGCAGTCTTAATCCTTGTTTTAATGGAATATGGTCTGCGACACTATTACTAGACTTGCAGCCTGAATAAGGCCGAGCCGTCTTAATCCTTGTTTTAATGGAATATGGTCTGCGACCTAGAGAAGGTAACCCTACAGCGTAGGGTTCAAGAGTCTTAATCCTTGTTTTAATGGAATATGGTCTGCGACAGCACCTCTCTTAACTCTATCTATTTGAGTGACTTATCTTTTTGAACCCCCTAAAAAGTGGGTAAAAAGGGGTCTCTCAAATTGATGTGCAAAGTTACCAACTATTTTTGAATGATGCAATAGGCTAATTTTGAATTGTCTTTCATCATTTTTTAACGGTCTATAAAAGTAGAATTATACCCCATTTCAATTGTTGGTAGAGTAGAGAAAAAGTTGAGATGCAACTAAGCAAATGACGAGTTGCAACTA